>CAYGTY010000004.1:0-48222 GCA_964352825.1 uncultured Anaerolineaceae bacterium | reverse complement strand
GGCTTTTCAAAATGAACTTTCACAACCTAATTCCCTATATCTGATGGGTGTGTAATATAGCCTGTGATACAGCTAGCAGCGACCACAGCAGGGTTTGATAAATATACCTTAGAATTAGGTTCACCCATCCGTCCTCTGAAATTCCGATTCGCACTACTGATACAAACCTCATCAGGTGCGAGGACACCCATATGATTCCCCATACATGGACCGCATCCCGGTGTACCTATCGTTGCACCTGCGTCTAATAATGTGGTGATATAACCTGCTTCGGTTGCATCACGTAAGACCATCGATGATGCTGGGATGACAATGAGACGCGATTTAATTTTCTGCCCGTTGAGAATATCGGCAGCAACGGCAATATCTTCTAGTCGCCCATTGGTGCATGTCCCGATAAACCCAACATCGACTTTGATATTGTCAATGTTGGAGAGTGCTTGAACATTATCGACTGTGTGTGGACAGGAAATCATCGGTTCGATTTGACTAAGGTCGATGGTGTGGTGAATCGCATAATTGGCATCACTATCGGCATAAAGTGCATTGTCTTTGAAAAAGCGGATACGTTCTTGATAATCATCAGATCGTGACCGTTTTAATTCTATTTCAAGCCAGTTCCATGTTGTCTCATCAGGGGCAATACAAGCATTTTTTGCACCCATTTCTGCCATCATATTGGTTAAGACCATACGCGAGTCGGGCGATAGGCTTTCAATACCATCACCATCAAATTCGACTGCCATATAGGTTGCGCCATCTGATGATAGTTGACCAATCAACCCGATTGTGAAATCTTTTGACATAACGCCCTTGTTTAACTGTCCTGTTAAAGTGACACGCATTGTTTCGGGGACACGCAACCATAGTTCACCTGTTGCCCAAATTGCAGCGACTTCACTCCGTCCAATCCCTGTACTAAATGCACCTAACCACCCATAATGTGGACTGTGGCTATCTGCTCCCAATAATGTCATCCCAGGTCCGATGATACCTTCTTCGCATAAAACCTGATGACAAATACCGCGCCCGACTTCAAAGAAATTCTGTATACCCTGTGCTTTGACAAATTTGCGGATTTTGGCATGATTCTGAGCGTGCTTGGGGGTAGGTGGGGGAACAGCATGGTCAAGTGTAATAGCGAGCCGTTCAGGATATTTAACCTGCTTATGGGGTAAACGTTCAAAAATACTAGAAATAGGTGCTGTATTATCATGGCTCAGCACAACATCAGGTTCAATGATAATGATGTCATTAGGTTTAACCGTCTCTTGACCACTAGCACGGGCTAATATTTTTTCTGTGAGTGTCATTTCCATGTATGCTTATTCCTTTATGTAAGATTCAAGTCTATTAACTTGTCTGCTAAACTGTCGGTCTTTAATGTGATTTGTAAAAAGCCTTATTTTGTATATGTGAAAACCTGTTACAATATCGGGACGTATTAAAATAATTTGCAACGTTAAATAGGAATCTTATGAGCCAAGCGATACGCGAAAAACTCCACCATAATTTTGTTGTTAATGTCCTAGACGCATGTTTTTTTGGCTTTGGTCTGACGGGTATTGCATCTTATGTGACAATTGTCCCTCTATTTTTATCTTATCTTACTGAGTCAACGGCTCTTATCGGCTTTATGGCGACGATGTTTCAAATTGGCTGGCAATTACCCCAACTCTTTACCGCAAACCATGTTGCTGGGCTGAAGCGTTATAAACCGATGGTTCTTTACATGACGCTCCAAGAACGGATGCCGTTTTTTGGTTTAGCGATTGTCGCTGTATTAATCCCTGTTCTGGGGGACCAACTTGCTTTGATTTTGGCAGTGCTAATGTTGGCATGGCAATCCTTTGGCGGTGGCCTAACAGGTACAGCATGGCAAAGTATGATCAGTAAAATTATGCCTCCCAATCGGCGCGGAACATTTTTTGGTATGCAATCCGCTGGTGCAAATTTATTTGGTGCTGGTGGTGCAGTTGTTGCTAGTCTTATCTTACGTGCTGGTGAATTCCCAGATAGTTTTGCCCTTTTGTTCTTCATCGGTGGAATTAGCTTGATGGTTTCCTTTGTATTTTTGGCTATGGCTTATGAACCTGAAAGTGATCCCAAAGATGTTGTACCGACTGTAAAATGGTCTGAATTTGGACAACGCCTCAAAGTTATTCTTAAGCGCGACCCCAACTTCCGCTGGTTCTTAATTGCTCGTGGCTTATCCTCTTTGAGTGTGACATCGATTTCCTTCTTCACAATTTTTGGTGTTCGACAATTTGAGATGACTCCTGAATTTGCTAGTATTATGACAGGTGTTTTACTGCTTTCACAAACGATTAGTAGCCCGATATTAGGTTGGATGGGCGATCGTTGGGGGCATCGCCGTATTCTTGCTTTTGGTAATTTGATGATGGTATCCGCGATTGTTATTGCGATTAGCGCCCCTGATGTCACATGGTTTTATGTTGTGTTTGCCCTGACAGGCATTGTCAATACCACACTATGGTCATCTATTATGAGCATTACGGCTCAATTTAGTTCCGTTGCGGAACGCCCTATCTATATTGGGATGGCGAATACTTTGATTGCTCCTGTGACGATACTTTCTCCGATTATTGGTGGTCTGCTTGTTGATGAACTTGGGTTCAATTTTTCCTTTACTATCTTTGCAGGTGCGGGTATTTTTGCACTTGTTGTGTTAATGATTCTGATGGATGACCCACTTGAACATGTTGAGCGTAATAAATCAAGAGCGATTGCTGCAGGTGATTAATCATCAATGGGTTGCATAATGTCGCGTAACATTTTATCAACATCGTTCATGTTAATCCGTTGTGTATCTGCCATCGCTTTCACTTGTAATGTGACTTGGCGTAGAGCATCTTCTGGGATATTCAAACCGAGCGTTGCGGCGCGGTCACGGATTGCGTTACGCCCAACAAGGCGATGAGCAACATCAATCGTCCGCGTCATGCCAAAATCTTCTGGGGCAATGGCTTCATAGGTGGTTGGGTTCTGTAAAACAGCTTTGGTATGAACGCCAGCTTTATGATGAAAGGCAACATCGCCAGTGATGGGTGTATTAAAGGGAACACCGATATGTAATTTCTCTGCGACAACACGCTCAATTTGTGCGAGTAAAGGTAAATGATATTTGGAGACCAACGACTTATCATAAGTATAGAGTCGTGCGATTAATGCACCCATTGCGGTGATACCATTACGTTCTCCTACACCAAGAACCGTTGTGTCAATATGGGTTGCACCTGCTTGTAATGCACAAAAAGCATTGGCTACGGCACAACTACTGTCATTGTGACCATGAAATTCAATGTCACAACTAACAATATCTCGTAGATTAGAAATTAAATTATAGGTGTGAAGAGGGTCTGCGATACCAACTGTATCAGCAACTCCAACACGATTCACCCCTGCAATGTCCATCGCACGATAAACGGTCATGACATCAGCAAAGTTGCTCCGAAAAGTATCTTCTGTACTAAAGCGTGTTTCCATACCTTGACTATTCAGATATGAAATGACTTCTTGACCTATCTCGATAACTTGCTCTAGGCTTCGACCATGACTATATTGACGCATATACGTCGATGTACCAATATAGACATCGACACCATCAACACCACAATCAACAGCTAGCTTTGCATCATCCATATTTGCGCGGACATGCGTTAATAGTCGAAAGTTGCGAGGCATATCAGCTAATGTGCGAATGGCATCAGCACTTTGTGGGCTGGCGACTGGGGTTGAAAGTTCTAGGTACTCTACACCAAATTCATCTAATAGCTGGGCAATTTCACGTTTATCTTCAATCGTGAAGTGTGTTCCTCTGAATTGTTCACCCTCACGCAAAGTCGAATCAATAAAATGAAACTCTTGTATGGGTATTTGTCGGCGATTTTGTGGTTGCATAAGGTCTCCCTGTTCTTGTACTAGACAGCTTCTAGCACATGCGTTAGCACGTTGATAGCACGCAAGTATTCGTCTAAATTGATATGTTCGTGGGGGGTGTGGTCAAGCGACGAATCACCCGGACCATAAGCGACAATTGGACAATCCCATACAGGTCCAACAACATTCATATCGGCAGTGCCTGTTTTATATAAAAATCGAGGTGTACCGTCATTCGCGCGAATGGCACGACGGAAGTAGCGACTGAGTTCGGAGTTTTTATCCCCTGTATATGCTAATTCAGACCCTCTTGGACTGACAGTTGCTCCGTCAGTGGGTGGAAATTGATCGATTATATCTTGTGGATTAACATTAGGTGGCAGACGGAAACCGACTGTCATTTCTGCAATACCATTGACACCTTCTAACCATGTATTGATGTCCCGTACTGAGGCATCAAAGCTCGCAAAAATAGAGGTTATGTCTGTATTAAACTCGTCAGCATAGGCTTTGATACCTGTCCAATAATTGATAGCATGTTCGGCTGGACTAAGTGCATCCCCAGCACTATGAGACATACCACCTTCCCAACGCCAATCTAAAAGTAAACGCCCTTTATAGCCTAGTGTGATTCTATCCCAATGTGAGGGTTCACCAATCACACATAAATCAGGCTTATATTGGGTTGCAGCGAATCTTGCACCTTTGCTGGTGGCGGCTTCTTCTTCAACTGCACCTATAACAACGACTCGTACATTATCCTGTAATGTTGCTTGTCTCGCAGCTACAGCAAATGTACAGAGTGGGCCTTTGGCATCAACAGACCCGCGTCCATATAGCGTGCGTCCATCAACTTTGACTTCGGGAAATCCTGGAAAAGTATCAATATGCCCCAGCAAGACAATTTTACGCTCACCCTCACCAATGATACCAACAGCATTACCTGCTTCGTCAACAAAGGCTTCATCGTATCCTTGTTGTGCCATCCAATCGACTAGAAATTGTGATGCCTTAGCTTCTTCTCTTGATGGACTTGGAATCGCAACAAGGTCATGAATAAGTTGTTCAGCAACGGTATCTGTAATTCTGGTCATCACTAATCCAATACCTGTGCAACTGCGTCAACAACAATTTGAAGTTCATCGCGTGTGATAATGAGAGGTGGAAGGAAACGTAGGACATTTAACCCAGCAGGGAGGGCAAGCACATTGGCTTCTTCTTGTAAGGCTTTTAATGTCGGGGTGACACGTTCCCGTAGCTCCAAGCCAATCATTAAACCACTTCCACGGATTTCTCGGATAGATTGAAGATTTAATGCTTCGAGTTGTTCTAAAAACCATTGACCATTTTCTTGAGCTTGCTGTACAAGATTTTCGTTGCGGATGGTTGTGAGTGTCGCTATTGATGTGGCGCATACAAGTGGGTTTCCACCAAAGGTACTCCCATGTGTGCTGCGTGGGATTTGCCCATGTGCATCACGCCAACAGACCGCACCCATAGGTAGACCGCCTGCAATGGCTTTCCCCATAGTAAAGATGTCAGGGATAATACCAGCGTGTTCAAACCCAAACCATTTACCTGTGCGTCCAATCCCTGTTTGGATTTCATCAATGATTAGCATTGTACCTGTCTCATCGCAAATTTGACGAAGTGCTTGCAGATACTCAACATTAGAAGGATAAACCCCACCTTCGCCTTGAATGGATTCTACGACGATTGCAGCGGTATCTTCAGTTATCGCTTCCCGTGCAGCTTCAATATCGTTATAGGTGATATGATTGACATTAGGTAGCCATGATTGGAAAGGTTTGCGATATTTGGGTGTCCATGTCATAGATAGAGCGGCTGTTGTACGACCATGAAATGCACGTTTTGTGGCAACAATTCCTTCGCGTTCAGTTAAGAGTTTGGCTACTTTAAGCGCACCTTCGATAGCTTCTGCACCACTGTTACAGAAGAAGAAGCGATTGAGGTCGGCTGGTGTGATGCTGACCAATAGTTCATAGAGTTCTGCCCGACGATCATTATAAAATGCTTCGGGACAGGTAATGAGTGTTTGTGCTTGTTCTATGATTGCCTGTGTAATGGCTGGATGGCAATGTCCTAATGCTGTTACGCCTTGACCACTCGTGGCATCTAAATATTGGTTGCCTTGTTCGTCGTAGGCATAAATCCCTTCACCACGAACTAAGGCTGTTGGACGTTTTGGATACGCACCTGATGTATGGGCATCTTCAATATCAAATAATGTTGTTGCATCAATCATGATGTAAATACCGTTCCTGCTCCTGCGAGAGCCTGTGTAGCTGGGCTTGTAATACGACCATCCCCAATAATGACGCGATTAACGCCACCTGCGAGGGCTTCTTGTGCGCCGAGGACTTTACGTTTCATGCGTCCTTCTGCCCAACCGAGAGCCGTGTCTAATTGTGAATGTGGGACTTCATTGACAAAGGAATCTTCATCAGGGAAGTTGCGATAGAGTCCGCGTACATTGCTAAGAATAAGTAACTCTTCTGCGTTTAATGCGCCTGCAACAGCGGCACTAGCGCGGTCACCATCGACATTGAGTAGACCATCTTCACTCATTGCCATTGGTGGAATTACAGGGACTTGTCCTTGCTCTAATAGTGTAATCAACTTATCTGTACTCACGCCATGAATCGAACCACTGTAATCATCGCGTACAACACGAACCCGCCCATTCACAACTGCCCGAATCGCCTTTTTGCGTGTTCCCTTAACCGCAACGTCATCACCTATGATTCCAATTGCATTGACACCGCGTTGGCGTAGGGCAGAGATAACCCGTTCATTAGCTAATTCGGATGCACGGACGAAAATATCGCGGACTTCTGGGCTTGTATAACGTGAGCTATGCCCTGATGGTGATGTGAGTGATTGTACTTCTACCCCTAAATCAATACACATCTGATTCATAATTGCGCTGACACCATGAACAATTACAAGGGGGCGTTGTGTTGCAATTTGTGCGAGGTCATCACAAGATGCGACAAGGTCAAGCCCTTCGCCACCCCCTAGCTTGACGACAAGAATATTCGCAAGAGTCATATTTAGATTACCTTTTATGGATAGATTCCGGGAAACTGTAAACCCAGCGTTTCATCAAATTCATACATCAAATTCATACTCTGGACAGCCGATCCTGCCGCACCTTTGCCGAGGTTATCGAGTGCCGCGACCAATACTAGATGCTGACCATCTTCATCAAGCTCAAAGCCGATGTCACAGAAATTTGTCCCTGCAACAACACGCGGTTCAGGTAAGCGGTGTAAGCCAACTTTACCACTGACAAGCCGAATAAATGGCTCATTACGATATGCACCCCGATAAATTTTCCAGATGTCTTTTTCAATCTGTGTTTCGTTTAAATAGCAATGGGCGAGCAAGTGAATGCCACGCACCATCTCAATTGCGGTTACGGCAAAATCAATTTGTGTATCTTTGCCAAGTATCATCTCAACTTCAGCTTTATGACGATGCCCAGTGGCTTTATATGTACGGACTGCACCACTACGGATGGGGTGATGTGAGCCTGCATTGGCTTTATTGCCGCCCTCGGATGAACCTACTTTGACCTCAATAACGGCACGATCAAGGATACCTGCTTGAACCAATGGATAGAGGGCGAGGTTAATTGTTGTCGCATTACAGCCGACACCACTCGCATAATTTGCACCTATAAGTTGTTCACGGTTTTGTTCAGGCAAGCCGTAGACAAATTTATCCAGCCAATCGGGTGCAGGATGGGGTTCACCATACCATTTTTCATAGGCTTCTGTTGACCCTAAGCGAAAATCAGCAGATAGGTCAATCAATTTTGAAGCAAGTGCTGTATAACGGTCAATATTTTTTGCAACGGTTTTATGTGGCATCGCGAGAAACAATACATCACAGGCTTCGACTGCATCAGGATGCACAAATTTTAACTTGGATACGTTTCGCATATTGGGATGTACTGTATGGACATATCGCCCTGCATGTTCCCGACTGGTGATTTGAGTAACTTCGACTTCTGGGTGGAAGTGGAGTAAACGTAAAAGCTCTCCGCCTGTATATCCACTACCGCCTATAATACCTGCTTGAATCACGCAACTACTCCTATTTCGTTGATGACATAATCAATGACTTCTTGGGCAATATCGACACCTGTTGGTTTGCTACTGTTACGAAATTCCATTGTGTGATTAATTTCGTTGACTACAAAATTGCCTTGAGCATCTTCGAGGATGTCAATCGCGAGGATACCGCCACCGACTGATTTTGCTGCCCGAATACAAATGTCATTGAGTTCATCTGTGACAGGGCAGTTAGTTGCATCACCACCACGGGCTGTATTGGTAATCCAATGATTGGAGGAGCGATAAATAGCAGCAATTGTGCGATCACCGACAACAAATGCACGGATGTCACGCCCCGGTTTATCGACATATTCTTGCACGTAATAAATATGATGATTGTAGTCACCCAGTGTTTGACGATGCTCAATAATGGCTTCGGCACTATCACGATTATGCACACGTGCTAGTAGGCGACCCCATGACCCTGTCACAGGTTTGAGGACAGCAGGGTAGGCAACATCATCTATGGCTTCCATTGCGCTATCAGGTGTGAATGCAACCCGAGTATGCGGCTGGGGAACATTGTGTTGTGTTAGTGCAATACTGGTGCGTAGCTTGTCACCACAGATGGCAGCTGTTTCATAGCTATTAAAAGTACGGATTCCCCAACTATTGAGGATAGCTAGCGCATACATTCCGCGTGATGTGCTGACACAACGTTCAAAGACAACATCATATTCACTCCATGCAATTCCTGATGGGGCAAGTTGGGCAGACCCTTGTGAGATATTAAAATTTAGCTCACGGTCTAGAATGATGTCAGGGTTGACATCCCGATTATTAAAGGCGGTGATAATTAGTTTTTCTTCGGCTCGTATATGAGTGACAAGCAAAGCTACGCGCATATGATTTATTCTCCCCAGTCTTCTTCTACATCTGGTGCAACATCAAGTTCAATGGGGTCTAGGCTGAGGATTTCGAGTTCTGTGCCACATTCAGGGCAAGAGATAAGCTCATTTTCCATTGCATCGCTTGGGATTTCAACTTCTGCATCGCATTCTGGGCAAAGTGGTGATTCGTTATTCATGGTATTTCTCCTAATTGAAATATGTTATCTAAAATATCAATAAAAAACCGCTATCCGATAGGTTCAAATAGCGGTGTAAATGAGCGTGTGTTATGCACATCAAAGCTACCTGAACATAGAGTTTAGCTTCTTCTTCAATTCCTTCTTTGTGATGATGTTGTGTTGCATCGGATTGGTAACCTTCTCTTAAATGTGTATTGAGCAAAAAACAAAAAACCCGCCTATCTGGGCGGGTGTAGATGCAAGTTTTAAGTAGCACAAACAAACCCAGATTTAGTGGGTGTAGGTCTTCTTTGCCTTTTTGTTGAGTGTGCTAAAGTTATTCATTATAATCCTAAAGGTTGCTCAAGAATCTTCATAATAACACTGTAACGCGCATATTATAAACATACCACATACAATTTGTATGAAATTGTTTGTGCAGTTTGCAACATATTGTTTAAAAGCCAAATGTATTTAATGTTGAATCAACTAAATGGTTATACTTTTTGCCAAAAATTGTTACATGCACTAATAAAGGATATAGATTATAGACATGTCGGCGCACCTCAAAAAATGCGGTGTCAACTGGGATCACCTGTGTATAGGTATCAAAGAATACTTGTCCGACACTACCGAATAAGGTCATATAAGCCAGTTCCATCTCATTATGCCCGTAATATAGTGCAGGGTCGATGATACCGACAATTTGATTTTGCTTGACTAAAATATTTGTTGTCCACATATCTCCATGTATGAGGGCAGGTGCTTCGGGTTCGATAAGGAACTTATCAATGGATTCTGCGAAGCTCTGAATACGCTGGTACATTTCCTGTGGTAAATAACCTGATTGTAAGGCAATTTTAGCCATATAGAGCAAACGCTGTTCACGATAAAACGAAATCCAAGAATCTGAGAGTGGATTCGGTTGATGAATAGGACCGATAAGCGTATCACGCTCTAGACCAAACTGGGTTGCTGTGACTTGGTGTAATTGTACTAATAACTTGCCTAGTTCACCTTGTGTAGCGGTGTTGAGACCTGTTGTGCCATCAATATAGTCTAAAAGCATGATTTGTGGCGTTGCATGAATAACACGGGGTATCGGTAGTTGACTATGGTCTTTGAGATATTGAAGCATATAGGCTTCTATCGTTAAGTCATGGTCAGTATCGGATAACTTCGCAACAAGGGTTTGATGATTATCAAGTGTAACTTTGATAACATGACTAATCATCCCTCCTGATAAAGCCTCTACTTTGATAATATTTGCATTTACTACATTTTCTATGAATTGTTTAATTATGTTGTCCATAAAAGTGACTCTCTTTTCTATTTCATAACTATAGTAGACGATATTGCTCTAGCCGTCACTTGACATTGTATTGTCCTGACCTTTATAATCTTTGGGCTATGCTCGAAGAATTAAAACAGGAGTAACCTGATGGGACCACTTCCTAAACGAAAAGTCTCTAAATCACGTCGTGATCGCCGTCGCGCACACGATGCGTTAAGCCTCAGCCATCTTGTTGTGTGTGAAAGCTGTGGTGAATACCACGTTGCACACCGTGTTTGTCCTAAATGTGGTACATATCGCGGTGAACAAGTTGTTGAAGTAGAAGATTAAACCCTCTTTTTCTTATAATGTGGGTATTTGAAGAAATCGTGCTAAATTGGCGCGGTTTTTTTTTACCTTGTCAACTTGAAAAAACAACTTAAGTGTTATTTTTGTGTTGTAACAGATATGTAATTTAATGATGTCACTGAAGAGGTAAATGTATGACGAATTGGGAAAAAACGGCAATTATCTTTCCTGGGCAGGGTTCACAAGCTGTTGGTATGGGAAAAGATTTTGCTGAAAAATTTACGATTGCTAAAGAAATATTTGAACAAGCCGATGATTTACTAGGGTATGCCTTATCTAAAATATGCTGGGATGGACCAGAAGATGACCTGAATCAAACCAACTATACTCAACCCGCATTATATGTCACGAGTATGGCGATTTGGCGCGTACTCCAACAAGAATTACCCGATGTAAAACCTGCATGGGTTGCAGGACATAGCCTTGGCGAATTTACTGCACTAACGGTTGCTGGTGCAATGTCCTATGAAGAAGGACTCCAACTGGTACAGACGCGTGGTAGCTTGATGCAACAAGCGGGTGTCGATAGTCCTGGGGCAATGGCTGCGTTATTGGGTTTAGATACAGATAAAGTAACAGAATTATGTGAGGCGGTTTCACAAGAGACTGGACAAGTTGTTGTTCTTGCTAATGATAACTGTCCCGGTCAGGTCGTTGTATCGGGTGATATTGGCGCAATTGACCATCTAGTAGAAGTTGCCTCGGATGCAGGTGCAAAACGTGCTGTCAAACTGTCTGTCAGTGTTGCCGCACATTCACCCCTGATGGCATCTGCTTTAGCATCATTTAAAGAAAAACTTAATCAGATTACAGTCAATGCGCCTGTGATACCTGTTTATGGTAATGTTAGTGCATCGCCATTAAAAACAGTTGATGAGATTCGTAAGGAGCTTGACCATCAATTAACACAAACGGTTCGCTGGACAGAATCTATGCAGGCTATCATTGATGAGGGTGCAGAAACATTTGTCGAAGTCGGCTCTAAAGATGTGTTGTCAGGCTTAATGAAACGGATTGACCGTAAGCAAACACGGATTTCCTTAAATTCAGTTGAGGCTTTTGAAGCGTTTATTGCTAGTTAAGGTTGAATATGGGGTAGGTTAAAAATGCCCACCCCATATATGAAATTACTTAAGTGATTTTAGACCTGTGAAGAATTGAGCGACTGCTTTTTGTGTACGTTCTGGTGGTTGTGCATAAGAGAAACGGACCCAATCAGCACCTGCCTGCGAGAAATAAACCCCAGGGACAACTGCAATACCATAGTCTTCTGCGAGATATGCCCCAAGTTCTTCTGAGTTTGGATAACCACCCGCTTCAATATATTCAGACACATTGATGAACGCATAATAGCCATCACCGATGATATGTGGAATATTCTCTGCTTCTAATGCTTTACGCAAGATTTTACGGCTTTCACTTGTTGGCTTGATGATTGTCTGAGCAGCAGTTTCAAAGCCTTGTTGATATGCTGAAATGGCAACTGCTTGTGCGAAGAAGCTAGGTAATACACCATGTGAAGCCTGCCCAACAATATTTTTACAGACGGCTCTACTTGCTACTAATTGTGCGCTACGGACATTTGAACCACCGAGGCTTTTTGTGATACCATCAAGGAAGATGAGCTTATCACGATCTTCTGGGCTAAATGCGTTTAGGACTTCGTTGATGTCGTTGTGTCCACCATCTGTCACATAGTGATAAATCCAGTCAAATAGGACAAAGGCAACACCTGATTCGATTGCGGTTTGTGCGAGTTCAACCTGTTCTGATATAGGGATTGTACGCCCTGTTGGATTGTCGGGGGATGTAATGACAATACCTGCGACGTTTCGCCCATCTTGTTGTGCCATTTTTACACAGGCACGGATACCTTCAGGTGTATAACGCCAGCCTTCTTCAGGTAGACCGGGAGCGCGCATAACATTTAATCCAACGCTGTAAGGACCCCAGTTGTAACTAATCCAAGGGACGCGTGAGACAACAAGTAAGTCACCTACGTTTCCATAGCCAAGTGTCATCATGGCATTATAGGCTTTGATTAACCCATCACGACCACCTTGTGTGAAGACGATATTTTCTGGACCCCAACCTGTATCTGGATTGATTTCCCAATATTGGTTGGCGGAGACTTCACGGAAAAGTTGTGTCCCAAATGGTTTATCGTAGCCTGTCCCATGTTTAACCTGTAATTCAATAGCTTCGCGGAGAATATATTCAGGTGTTCCTGGAAGACTTGCGCCACCATCACCTTGCGATGCGTCATAAACAGGTGCATCTTTACCAGCTTTTTCTTTATAAATAGCGAGGGCTTCTTTAATTGTGAACATGCGCGATGGCGGAATAGATGCCATCTGACTTTTATAGCCATTTACCCCAATGCGTTCTTCAGGTGAGACTGCATATTCTGGGACTTCTAAACTTGTGATTTGTGCATTGCTGACCATATTGACTCCTGTTCTATATAAACAAAAAACCCCTTACGGGGCATCAGATCTGGTATGTAACAAAACTAGACCACCCCGTTCAGTGTGGGAAATTGGTATCCATATTGATGGTGGTGGTGGTTTGCATTATTAAAAACATCTGATTGCCTTTGACGAAATTTCTATGTGCCGATTGTGACACGCTCTGCGACGACTGTCAAGCATTTACTATCACACAATAAACACAACTTAATTTGTGCATTATGCCTTATTGAGCCTTTGCGTATCGGTTATACTCAAGATTATTTGATAGCTTATTAAGGATAGATATTATGTCTGATGTTGTGTTAACGCGTCGTAATGGGGCAGTATTTGAAGTTGTGTTAAATCGTGTGGATAAACGTAATGCTATGAATGATGAGATGATGGAATCCTTATCACTTGCATTTGACCAAGCTGAACGTGAATTTAATGATGGTGCGCGAGTTGTTATTATTCGTGCAGAAGGGCGTGTTTTTTCATCTGGGATTGATTTGACTCAATTTGCGTCATTAGGGGAGGAATTTGGTGATAAATGGCGTGAAAATCTCTTTCCCTTTACGGCGAAATATCAAGCTGTATTTAACAAAATTGAGAACTGTTCGATGCCTGTGATTTGTGTGATGCAAGGATATTGCTTGGGGATGGCATTTGAGATGGCATTAGCTTGTGATTTTCGGATTGTAGTAGAGCGTACCAAATTAGGATTGCCGGAAACACGATTGGGGATTATTCCTGATGTGGGTGGGACTGTGCGCTTGGTTAAGCTGGTTGGACCATCACGCGCAAAAGATATTATTATGACAGGGCGTAATCTGGATTTAACACAAGCTCACGAATGGGGGATTGTGAATTATGTTTATGCTAAAGATGAAATAGAAGAAAAGGTCGCTGAGTTTGTCTCGGAATTAGTTGCTTCCTCACCACTCGCTGTCAGTTATACCAAGCGCGTTATAAATGACATGATGGATAATTCACGCGGATTACAGATTGAAGCATGGGCGCAAGCACAGCTATTCCGTACCGATGACTTTATGAATGCTGTTCGTGCGATGTTAGATAAAACTTATCCTATTGAATGGGAAGGTAAATAGCTTCGTGTTATTAAGGTTGATGATGATAGACAATGCGACCCTCGACAACAGTCAAATAGACAGTCATTTCATCATCAACTAAGACTAAATCGGCATCTTTACCAATTGTGATTGACCCTTTTCTGTCAGACACTCGTGCGACACGGGCAGGATTTAAACTTGCTGTTTGCCATACATTTTCAAGTGGCTCACCTGTTGCAAACATGAAGTTACGTAAGGCTTGATTCATGGTTAAAGTTGTCCCAGCTAATGTGCCAGTTTCTCGGATACGGACAGTTCCCTCAAGCACTTCAACATCTTGATGAGAGAAATGATATTCACCATCAGGCATACCAGCGAGTTTAACGGAATCTGTAATCAGGACAATATTACTTGCCCCTTTAGTTTTCCATAAGATATTGATTGCTGCAGGATGAACGTGGACGAGGTCGGCAATCAGTTCACAAGTGATGTTATCGGAACTTAAGACTGCGCCAACAACTCCCGGTTCGCGGTGATTGAGAGGGGACATCGCATTATAAGTGTGGGTCGCATGAGATAAACCAAGTGTCGTGGCAAAACGCACATCATCGTATTTGGCTGATGAGTGCGCTACGGATACTGTGATACCACGTTTGACGGCTTCCGTAATCAGCCATTGATTTTGTTTAAATTCGGGAGCAATTGCAAGTAATCTGATGACATCTAAATCTAGGAATTGTAAGGCTTCATCGTGACTAGCACGGCGAATATAATTGGCATGTTGCGCCCCACACCTCTCTGCATTGAGATAAGGTCCTTCGAGATGAGCGCCGAGGATAGTTGCACCTAAAATCTGTTGTCCTTGCATATCTTGAATAGCGGTGAGTGCATTTAAGATATTTTTATGGCTATCTGTCCAAGTGCTAGGCAAAAATGATGTCACACCACTTTTAGCATAGTATTGAGCAATGCCAACTAGGGATTCTGTTTCCCCATCCATGACATCATAGCTATTACCACCATGAGCATGAACATCAATAAACCCCGGTAACAGTGTCAGACCCTCTGCATTAATGACATCAACATCATCAAAATTTGGCGCATTATAAGGTGCAAATGATGTGATTTTTCCATTACTCGCAAGTAACCATCCGCGTTCATATGTAAAGGTTGGTGTGATAATACGTGCATTTTTGAATAGAAGAGGTTTTGACATTATAGCTTCTCGTTTCTTATTTTTGGTCAATGACTTGACGCAGTGAGCCATTCGCTTGATTGAGTAATGTACGCGCTTCTTCTGCTGAGATGTTGTGTTTGTGCATCACAACTGCTGTTTTAACTTCATTGTTTGATTGCTTTAGTAAGTTATCAGCTTCTATTTTATCAACTTCGGCAATCTTCATAACCAGACGGCTAGCGCGGTCAGCAAGTTTTTGATTGGTGACTTTTACATCAACCATGAGGTTACCATATACCTTGCCGAGTTTAATCATCGTTCCTGTACTCAACATATTGAGAACCATCTTTTGTGCTGTGCCAGACTTCATCCGCGTAGAGCCTGTGATGACTTCAGGGCCGACTTCGACACCGATGGCTATATCCGCTATATCGAGTATGGCTGATGGCACATTGCAAGCGAGGGCAATTGTTTTGGTATTGATTGACTTCGCATATTCTAATGCACCGATAACGTAAGGAGTTCTTCCGCTGGCGGCGATACCGCAGACAATATCTGTTGAACCGAGTTCTAAATTCATAAGGTCACGCTTACCATGTTCTCGGTAATCTTCTGCGCCTTCAACCGCTGTGACAAGTGCTTTTTCCCCACCTGCAATAAGCCCCTGTACAAGTTCTGGTGATGTACTAAAAGTTGGGACACACTCCACTGCATCTAATATTCCTAATCGTCCACTTGTGCCTGCACCAACATAAATCAATCGACCACCATTTTGTATCGATTGTGTAATCGCATCTACTGCTTCGGCAATGTTGGGGATAGCTTTCTCAATGGCGAGAGCGACTTTTGCATCTTCACGGTTAATTGTTGTGACAATATCGGTTGTAGATAGGTTATCAATATCTGTGCTATTTGGGTTGGGTTGTTCGGTTGTCATATTCATAGTCTGTTTTGCGATTTCCATTCAAGTTGAGCGAGTAATGCGCCCCCAACGACAGGCGAGTGCTTTGCAATAGGGCGTGTAGCTAAATTTAGGCGTGTGGTTAATTCCTGTGATAAGCGATTGTCATTGTTTAATAATCCGCCCCCAAATGCGATGGGTGCATCAGGATAAGCTAACCGCCTTGTCATTAAATTGACTTTATCAGCTAGTATCAGGGCTGATTTTTGTAATAAGTTTATCGCATCCCAATTATTCTCATTTGCTTTTTGGACGATGATTTTGGTTAAGGGTGCTATCTGATTCACAGGAGGGGTCTTAGATTGGTATAACCACTGAATTAAATCGCGTGCTGATGTGAGGTTAAGCGTGTCTAATATATGCTGATTGAGTGAATTGGGTTTATATTTTACAAACTCATAATAATGTTGTTCGTAATCTTGAATAATCTTTTTGAGTGCTTGTAAGCCAATCCAATAACCACTGCCTTCATCGCCTAGCAAGTATCCCCATCCACCGAGCTGTAAGGTTTCTCCATTTGGAGATATACCAAACACAGCACTGCCAGTTCCAGCCAAGACGAGAATCCCATGCCGTTGGGCTAATGCACCGACGAGTGCAATTTCAAGGTCTGAGCTAGGGATAATTAGCGTTTCTTTGAAAATAGGCTGGACTGTACTTCTCAGCCATGCTTCACTATGTAGATTTGATGCACCAGCGATTCCGAGACCTAGAGCAGTGATTGCATTAGCCTGTAAATTGGCTTGTTCAAGTGCCTTATTTATCCCTGCTTGTATATGTGCAGCTGCGTTATGATGCCCAATGATATTGGGATTTGCTGTTGTACTATGATATGTGGTGATTGTGTTGAGATGGTTGTCTGTAATGACAATCCGTAATGTACTCCCGCCACCATCTATCCCCATAAAATAGGGTTGGCTCATAATTGCTTCACCCCTTGTACAATCAAATCATGAACCCCACGACGGAAAACGTGAATGCCCTCAGGGTCTCTACCTTGATAGACGCGATTGGTTAATACTGCACTGACAAGTTCTTGGTCTGGGTCAACCCATAGGGACGTACCTGTGAAGCCAGTGTGACCATAACTCGACATACTATATAAATCACCAGAGGACGACCCTTCTTTTGCTTTGAGCATCCATCCTAAACCCATACGGAATTGACCTTGTGCTTGTTCTTGAGTTGCTTCTTGGCGGAGTGAATCTGAAATAGCGAGCTCTTCATTTCCTTGTAACCATGCCTGCCCAAATTGTGCAATATCATACGCTGTTCCGAATAGTCCTGCATGACCTGCCACCCCGCCAATACCAGAGGCATTTTCATCATGAACTTCTCCCCATGTTCGACGATTTCGCCATGTTCGATCAATTTCGGTTGGGATAATTTGGTTAATCGAGATGCCATTAACAATAGGATTATAGGTAAGAGACTCTAAGCCTAAAGGTTGGCAAACACGATCATAGATGGCTTTATCGAGTGTGGTGTTATTTAATCGCGCAACAGCTTCTCCCAATAACATCAGACCAATATCACTATAACGAACTGTACTACCAATTGCACCGACAAAAGGATAATTCACAATGGCACGTAACGCTTTTTTCCAGCGTTGTTCATCAGGTTTAGTATTTGCTCTCGGATTGGGTGGTGGGGTATCACTGGCTTGATTATAGACATCACGCCATGGCGGAAGCCCTGATGTATGTGTTAATAAGTGCCTAAATGTGACTTGACGCGTATCAACAGATTTGCCCTCAAATTCTGGTTCGACAGCTAAGCGTTCTTTAGTGAACGGGTCTTGCCCACCTTCAATTTTACGTGGGGTCATATGACCTAATTCAGGAATGATGTCAACAACAGGCGTATCTAACGTAGCCGTTCCGTCAGTCACAAATGTTAAAAATGTAGCTTCGACAAATAATTTTGTGACAGACGCAAGGTCAAATAAGACTGAGGGGGTAATGGGATAATCTTGTTGTTGTGGGGCAAGCCATCCCCATGCGTGATTCAGTACAATATTGCCTTGATATATGACGCAGATACTTAAAGCAGGGAAGGTTTGGGGCAGATGCTGGTTGATGAGTTCCTCTACTTTATTTCCAATATCTGTGTCTAATAAGATTGTATTTAGTTCGTTCATAGATTATGCCCTAATCTCGTATAATGTCAGTTTATCCCATAATTGGGTATAGTTGCTCAAATCGGTATTTTGTTTTAGCATTTGAACGAAATCATCTGCCTTACGGAAATTTGGAATCCCGATTAATCTGTCAAAATGGTAAGGTTGATTGTCCTCTTTTGTTTTAATCCACTCAAATTGATTTGGGTAGATATGCCGAATTGTATCTATTATATGCAACCATGCTTCTAAAGCATTAAAAGTCCTTGGGTTATATGGATGTAATTGTATCCCATGACAGACTTGTTGTTTGAATTTACTGGCATTTGGTATAAATGTATGAGGTCGAACGATGCCATATTGTGACTTGTTATAGAATTTTTGATTGATTGCTATAGCAAGTTTATGATTATCTATCCAAGGTGCGCCAATAATTTCAAATGGTAAAGTTGTGCCACGCCCTTCGCTCAAATTTGTTCCTTCAATTAAGCATGATCCTGCATAATGTAAAACTGTGGACAAGTTTGGCATATTGGGTGATGTTGTGACCCATTGCAAGGCTGTATCAGACCACTGCATATTGCGCATCCATCCATGACATTGTATCACGGTCAGCTTGGCAGGGTGTGGATTCCATTCTTGGTTGACGAGTTTTGCCATTTCGCCAAGGGTTAAACCATGTTGGGTTGGGACAGGGTAACGCCCAACCAATGAGGAAAACTGCATATCTAATATTGTGCCGGCTGGTTTACCGCCAAGTGGATTCGGGCGGTCGAGAATCAACATCTCCACACTATATTTACCACAGGCTTCTAGTAGATAAGTCATCGTCCATGTAAAGGTATAATAACGAATACCTACATCCTGTATGTCAACGACGATAACATCGACTTGTGACATCATCTCTTGGTTGGGTTCGAGACTTTCCCCATATAAACTATAAATAGGGATGCCTGTTTTAGGGTCAGTCGTAGAATTAATATATTCACCATCTTGTGCAGAAGCTGACAAGCCATGCTCTGGTGTAAACAAGGTAACAAGATTAACATGTTCTGCCTGCCACAAGATGTTATAGGTACTCATCAAATGCGAATCTACACCGCTAGCATTGGTGTATAAACCGACTCGTTTACCATCGAGTGGCGCAAAGTGTTTTGATTTTAATATATCAATGCCTAAGTACACTGACTGACCCATAAATTAGCCTATCTTAACGGTAAGTTGCCCTGCCGGTGTGTAATCGCCATAAATTGCATCAACTGATGCTTTGAGTGATGGTGTGCTATCACCATTTGTACAAATGATGGTGTCGGCTTTAGTTAATACACCCGCATCATAAGGATTCCGCAAGCAGACGAGAATTACATTTTTAGCTGAGTCTATGATTTCTTGTGCTAGCTTTGCTTGATGAGGGAGAACATGAGCATTGCGTGTTGCAAGTATCACATTATCGCTTTGTTCTACAAGTTGTTTCATCGTTTGCGAAATGTCTGAAGTAATATCCAAAGGATTAACACGATGATAATCAACTTGTGGAGCGCGTTCATTCAGATAGTACATAAACCCATTATGCGACCCTGCTTCGACAGCATCCGAGATAATCT
Source organism: uncultured Anaerolineaceae bacterium (assembly GCA_964352825.1). GTDB lineage: Bacteria > Chloroflexota > Anaerolineae > Aggregatilineales > Phototrophicaceae > UBA6055. Next base: position 28,148 of record CAYGTY010000004.1, on the reverse strand, counting down.
GTGCAGAAAATTCTATACAAATAACGTTTTCTGTATCGTCAGTTAGCGGAAAATTACTATCTGATTTTACTAATACAGTTCCTGCATTAGCTGCTCTTTGGGCAATCTCTTGATGCGGTTTACTTGTGATGATATCGAGCGAAGGTGGGTTTTCATACTTGTATTGTTTTTTTAGTTTTTGAATACGAGCTACTGATTGGTCAATTCGTTCTTCGGAAATTCTTCCTGATTGAAGGGCTGACAAAACGGCTTGATATGCTATTTCTTGGCGTTCTTGCGTATGGGAAAACATGACCATATCGACCCCAGCTAATATGGTGAGGATTGCAGATTCTGCCGCACCATAAGCATCTGTAATCGCCTTCATCTCCATGCAATCTGTGCAGACTGCGCCATCATATCCAATCTCTGTTCTGAGTAATTTATCGAGAACGATAGGGGAGAGTGTGGTTGGGTGTTCATTATCCAATTCTTCAAATAGAACATGTGTTGTCATGACACAAGCAACACCTGTCTCGATTGCACCTCGAAATGGAATTAAATCCTGCTCGTATAAATAATCGACTGAGCCTGAAATTCTAGCAAGTGCATCGTGAGTATCAGTTGCTGTATTACCTAGACCTGGGAAATGCTTGACTGTAGCAATAACTCCAGCACGTTGAAAGCCACGTATTTGAGCTTGAACAAATTGGCTGACTTGCTGTTTGTCTGTACCGATAGAGCGTGTTCCGACAGATGGGTTGTCGATGTTATGGGTAATATCCGCAACAGGAGCAAAGTTCCAATTAATGCCCATCGCAAGTAGTTCTTGTCCCATCATATAAGCTACTTCTTCTGCCAGTTCTGTATCACCTGATGCACCTAATGCCATTGCCCCGGGGCTTTCTGTAAAACCCTCTCGTAAACGCGCGACGATTCCACCCTCTTGGTCAATACCGACGAGAATGGGATATTTTGCTGCTGCATGACAATCATCAACCAATTGCTTAACTTGTTGTGGAGATTCGACATTCCGTGCAAAGAGATAGACACCTCCTATGCGACCTGTTTGTAGCCATGATTTAATGTGAGATGGGAGTGTTGTACCTTCAAACCCAACCATCATTAATTGACCAACTTTTTCTTCGATTGTAAACATGTTCGTTCCTTATTGAACTGCTAGTTTGAGTTGTTTTGATTCCCACCACATGATAAGTTGGTAAATACCAAAAAGTAAAATAGCTGTGATGAGTATAAATATACTAATCATCTCGATGCCGAGGTTTTCTGCAAAGATTCCAGTGATGCCTGCTAATACTGCACCCCCAAGCCCTGCAAATCCAACTTGAAATCCAATTGTATTGGCAGCGTGACGAATCCCAACACGTTTTGGTGTTTGTGAAATAAGGATTGGGAATATAGCGGCTAAACCGAAGCCAATCATCATTAAGCCTATGAAGGTTATTGTCTCGTGTGTGTTGAGGAAAAGAAGGGCACTCCCTATGCCTGAAGTTGCCAAGCTGAGGTAAAGGAGCAACTTATCGCCTATACGCATTGCGAGAACTCCCATTATCATTCTCCCCAATGTAAAACTCCCCCAATAGGCACTGACCCATGCACTTGATATTTCTTGTGGAATTCCTCGTCCTTCAACAAATAAAGTGTTGACCAATTGCCCTGTACCAATCTCGATTCCACCATAAACGAAGAAAAATAGAATGCTCATTAAGACAATCGGGCGACGGATGGTCTCACTAATGGTTGCGCTTTCTTCGTCCAGTTGCGTATCATTATTTTTAACTCTATTCATCTGCCATTGTGGTAGGGTCAACAGAATAATGCCGCCAACAGCTAAAACAACGATACCAATGACAATATAACTAAATTGCCACCCTTGTTCTAAGTTTAGGATTGTAAAGGTCACAATAGAGGGGGCGATTGTTAAACCGATACCCCAACACGCATGTAACCAATTCATCTCACTAGAGCCATAATTGGCTGAGACAAAATTATTGAGCCCTGCATCAACCGTTCCTTTACCAAGGCTACTCATAAAGGCGACAAAAAGTAATGCTAGCCAAATCGGCGCGATGGAATAGCCGATAAGACCGAATCCAGCAAGTAACAGACCACCCAACACAACTTTACCGACGGTAAATTTACCGACGAAGTAACCACTCATAAATGCTGCAATAAGCCCACCGACAGTACCTGCTGTTAGTATTGTCCCGAGGGAATCTAAGGACACATCAAATGTAACTTGGATGTATGTCCATGCGATATTGAGTAGTCCACTTGCAATGCCAATGGCAATAAATGTAAGATAGGCGACAAATATAAGATATTTGGATTGTATTTTCAAAAGGATTCCTATTTATATACTAAACAATAAACTCTAATCATACCGCGTCGTTGAATTCTCGTCATGTTTGAAATTAACTGTAGAGAATGTTTATACTATATAAACTGAATTTAACGGCTATGCTGTGTATTGTTTTCTGTATTGATATGCTAATATTTAAAGATGATTTGGTGATATATTTTGTCATCTTCTTGATATTCGATTACACTTAGACATATGCTGTAACAAATTTGTTTCCTAGGTAATGTATGGAAATCAATTTAATATATTGAAAAAGGCAAAGAGTGCATGGCAGATATTTTTCTCTCCTATTCTCGTAGAGACCAAGAATTTGTAAGAGAGCTTCATGATTCGCTTATTTCGGAAGGTCGCGAAGTCTGGGTAGACTGGGAGAGCATTCCACTAACCGCTGATTGGTTTGAAGAAATTAAAGCTGGTATCGAAGGGGCAGATGCTTTCTTATTTATTATCAGCCCTGATTCTGTTCGTTCAGAAGTTTGTGCTGCCGAAATTGAACATGCAATTAATATGAATAAGCGATTTGTTCCTTTACTCTATCGCGAATTAATTGAGGCACATGACAAAGCGGCTTTACATCCTAAAATTTCGTCCCATAACTGGACATTCATGCGGACTCATGATGAGTTCGTAGAGAATCTGAAATTATTAACGGACGCATTAGATACTGATCTTGAGCATGCCCGTATCCATACGCGTATTTTGACCCGCGCCTTAGAATGGGATCAGCGTGGGCGAGATACTAGTTTTGTGCTACGTGGTAGTGATTTAAGTGAAGCGCAAGACTGGCTTTTGGTTGCTGATGATAAAGAACCCGAAGTCAATGAAATCCAAATTGAATATATTCAAGCCAGTCAAGTTGCGGAAAATTGGCGTAGGCGTGAACGTGCTTTATTAGTGGGGATCACAGTAGGTATTTTTGTGGCTGTTTTATCTGCTGTATTTGCTTTATCCCAAGCGATTGAAGCCCAGAACCAGCGAGATGAAGCCAATATGCAACGTGCTGAGGCTGTTCGACAACGTGAACGGGCGCAATTGTTGTCACTCGCTGCCAATTCGCAAGTCGCGTTGACAAATAATAATACTGACTTGAGTATTGCCTTAGCTCTAGCGGCTAATGAAGGTGATAATGAACAGCGTAGTGGCGAAACTGAGCGCGCTCTTGCAGATGCCGCATATAGCCCTGGGACGGTTAGTCGGTTTGTTGTTCATGAAGATGATGTTTATTCAGTAGCCTTTAGCCCTGATGGAAAATTAGCTGCATCAGGCGACAGTGGCGGTTTGCTATTAATCTGGAATATTGAAACTAATGAGATTATTCAACAGTTTGATGGGCATAACTATGCTATTAATTCAATTGACTTTGCCCCCAATACGGAGTATTTAGTCTCTGCTTCATGTGGTGAACGAGATACCTCTGTAAATACAGAGTGTATTCGTGGTGATATTATCTTATGGGATATTGAAACAGGCGAAGAAGTAAAGCGTTTTGAGGGACACACAGATGATGTAATGACTGTGACATTTGATTCTACAGGTGAACGTTTATTATCAGGCTCAGCTGACCTGACGATGCGTTTATGGGATGTTGCGACGGGTGATGAAACGGGTATTTACCGTCGGCATTTAGGCAAAGTTGTTGATGTTGCATTCCATCCTTTGGATTCGAATCTTTCTGTTTCGCTGGCGATTGATACACCTCCTACTTTGTGGAACTTAGAAACTGGGCGAGAAGTAATTCGCTATGTACAACATGATGTGACAGATGAACCTAATTTGGATGTTGGGAGTGTTGCATTTAGCCCTGATGGTACGCAAATATTAGGGAGTTATGGTATTCCTATGCGTTTATGGGATACAGCATCAGGCGAATTGATTCGAGAATTCCTTGGACATGGTAGTTATGTGAATAGTGTTGCTTTCAGTTCAGACGGCAAATTAGCATTATCGAGTGCGTGGCGTGAAAATAGCTTCCGTATCTGGGATATTGATAGTGGTGTTGAGTTGCGTCGGTTTGAAGGACATGGTGGAGTTGTTCGTGCGATTACATTAAGTGCTGATGGACGATTCGCATTATCAGGTAGTGATGATGATACAGTTCGTGTCTGGGATTTGGCAAATGGTGCGGAAGTAACAACTCTTCCGGGGCATACTGCTGATATTTTTGCTACGATTTATAGCCCTAGTTTTGAAGATGGGTATACGATTGCATCGGCTGGTGATGATGATGTTGTTCGTATATGGGATCCTGAAACGAAAGAGCAGATTGCAGTCTTCGATCAACATCGTGCAGATGTATGGACACTTGCGTATTCTCCTGATGGTTCAAAATTGGTCTCGGGCGGTGAAGATAATACGGCTCGTGTCTGGGATATGGAGACTTTTGAACCCTTAGTTGTATTAGAACCACACGATGACTGGGTAACAACCGTCGCTGTGAGTCCTGATGGACAAACTGTTTTAACAGGGTCGAATGATCTGAAGGTGCGCCTGTGGGATATTAATACAGGTGAATTACTTGGAGAGTATGCGGGTGATGATGGTCAACTTCGGTCGGTTGTTTTTACACCTGATGGTACAAAGTTCTTGTCAGGTGCAAATACCGCTCGTTTGATTGATATTGAAACAGGTGAGGTTCTTCAAGAATATCTAGGGCATTCGAGTCGTATTAACTCCGTTGATTTTAGTAGTGATGGCTCACTCTTAGCTACTGGGTCGGCTGATGCAACCATTCGCCTATGGGAAACGGAAACTGGTCGTTTGATCACGGTGTTTGAAGGGCATAGTGGTCAAGTTCGGACTGTTATGTTTAATGCCGATGACTCCACAATCTTATCGTCCTCGGCTGATGCAACCATTCGTCTATGGAGTATTAAAGGTCTTGAGTTGCGTATCTTTGATGGACATGAGACATGGGTCAACCAAGCAGCGTTCAGCCCTGATGGTCGCTTTGCTGTATCTGGGTCATGGGATGATACGATTAAAATTTGGCATATTCATTCTGTAGAGCAATTGATTGAATGGACAAATACAAATCGCTATGTTCGTGGTTTGAGTTGTAACGAAGAAAGAATTTATGGCTTAACGAACCGGGATTGTAATGGGAATTAGCTTCAAATGGTGAAAAATATAAAACCGTGTGTGGATAACCTCGCGCGGTTTTTTGTTGTATGGGGTAAAATGTTGTATAACGGTTGAATGTAGCTGTGACTAATTTCCAATTAAGGCAATTGTGTGAAAAAGTTATTACGACAAATCATTAATGTGCATCCAGAGGAACTTCCTCAGTTTACGATTTTATCAATTATTTATTTCCTCTTTATTGTTGGGCTTGTTTGGGCGGAAAATGCCATACGTGCTGAGGTTGTGAATGTTGGCTTATTAGCAAATGCACAGTTGATAAGCTCTATCTTTGTTGTGATTGCTTCCATTATTTACACCGCCTATGTTGACCGTGTTCCGAAAAACCGTATGGTTGTGATTTTATCCATTTTGGGTTTGAGCGGTATCATCATAGTGATGGGCTTAATCATTGTGGCGCAGGGGGAGTTTGATAAACCGGGTTATCTCATTTTATTTGTACTACACCGCTTCTTCTTTTATATTTGGGTAATCCATTGGTTTACTTACATCATTGACCTCTATGATACACAAGCTGCTAAACGTATTTTCCCCTTATTGAGTGCAGCTCGTCCATTTGCAACGATGTTTGCTGGGTTTAGCTTTTCACCGATCATCAACACTTTTGATGTGAGCCATAATGTTCTTATGGTGATTTGGGTTGCCATTATCGTTGCTGTGACAGCATTATTTGGTTTGATGCCCTTTATATTGAAAACACAGGGGATTGATGACTCACTCACAAGACGAAATGCTATATCTAATCAACCTGAATCTTCTGGTCTTAAAAGCCTGACCGAGGGATTACGGTATGTCGGGACTTCATCATTCCTGCGCTGGATGGCAATTTCTGCATTAGTACTTATCGCTGTAAATACAATTGTGGAATTTCAAGTTGCACAATTAATTAATGGGCTTGAGTTTGTACAGACAAGTAATGATCCTCAAAAGGCATTTGCATCATTTACAGCTTTTGTTGATGGTGCAACAAATGTTTTTGTTTTAATTTTCCAATTCACCCTGTTTAACGTTATTTTGAGGCGAATTGGCTTAGGCAATATGAATCTGATTTATCCAGTTTTGGTCTTTGGTGTCAGTATTAGTTTAATTATTGCACCAACTATGTTGCCAGAAATTATGTTGCTGATTGCATCATTTGGGTATGCGAATTATCGGGGTGTACGTCGAGTTGTTCGTGACCCTGTATTTGCCTTATTAAACAATGCTGTCCCTCTTCATGCTAAAGGACGAGCGCGTTCTGTCATCAACGCAATTTTATCGCCAATGGGGGGTATCTTTGCAGGTGCATTATTGACCGTGATTACACAGTTGCCTGATTGGGTAATTCCTGCAACACTGATGCTGGGATGTACAATTTACCTCATCTCTGCTTTTGTTCTGCGATTAGAATATACGCGTGCTATGGTGCAGATGTTACAGCAAAACAGCTTTACATTTTTGCTGGCTCAGCGTAACGAAATTGGGGTGACAGATAGTGCCACGATGCAAATTCTTGCAGAAAATATCATGGCAAGTACAGACCCTGAATTCAAGGTGTTTATGGCGAGTATTCTTGCAGAAATTGGTGGGCGAGACTCTTTACCGATTTTGGTTGATATGGTTACTCATGCGGATGGAGACTATCGCCGTGATCTTGTTGAGGTACTCTATCATACAGATTTGCGTACAGAAGAAATGCGCCTGCTCTATGAAGACCTCTTGCGTGATGATGACGGGCGGATTCGCGAATATGCAATCCAAGGTTTGGGACGAGTGTTAGGTTTTTCTGAACTTGATTATATTGTTTTGATTCAGCCTTTATTGGGTGATGAAGAATTAGATGTCAAAGCTTCTGCGATTACGGTATTGATAAACGCAAAGCAAGAACCTTATGTTGGACAAGCCGAGCAATATTTGAATCTTTTATTGCATGATGATAATCCAGCGTATCGGTTTGTTGGATTAGAAATCTTGGGGCAGTTGCATGAGATTCAACGTGTAAGAGATATTATTCCATTTTTAGAAGATCTGAATGATGAAGTCCGTTTGCAAGCTACACAATCTATTATTAACCTATGGCATGATGATGTTCCACGTGATATTTATGATTTGATTGCAGAACGGGTCTCTTTCTTTATGGATGATCGTGTAGAACGTGTTCGTTTAGCTGAGTTGTCATTACTAGCACGGATTGATGTTGCTGATTCTGTAAATGCTTTAATTCGCGCTTTGGATGATACATCTCCCCGTGTCCGAGATGTTGCTGTCGCTTCACTTGTGAAAATTGGAGGCTCTGTTGAGAAGTCATTATTAGAAATTGCTCGTGCAGGCAAACAATTACGCAATAAAATGGCGACTATTGCACTTAGCCAACTGGATAATGATGAATACGCTCCTTTGCTTGATCCTTATATCGATAGTCATTTAAAACAAATCTATCTAAATTTCAAACGGCTTCATGCTTTAGACACCTGCCATAATTATTCCAGTATTGCGATATTGGAAAATTCAATCTCACGGGAGTTGACTGAGCAAGTTGACGATGTTTTTGAATTACTTGCACACCGCTATGCTGTACCATCTTTGCAGTTGATTAAAGACTCTCTCAAAAGCCCTGATGGACGTACACGCTCAAATGCGGTTGAAGCTCTTGAATCTGTCACAACACCCCAATTAGCTCGACGTGTGTCACCCATTTTGAATCCTGAGATGACCCCTAAGGTATTGGCAAAGTTAAATGAAGATACTGAATTAGATACTTTCCAAGTCATGATGGATATTGCTCGTGGAGATGATGAATGGCTACGAGCGGTTACTTTATATGCGTTTGGTGAGATTGGTCGAAACCATCCCGATGTTAGTCGCATTTGGCCTGAATTGCGTCAAACCTCTGAATTAACAGTTGAAATTGATGCTTGTCAACGTATTTTGAAAATGGATGCAGTGGCTGTTGCTTTAAGGTTCTCTGCTCAAAAAGACAATCAAATGGTAAAGTTGGCTGCGCGGGCGGCTTTGCGTCATATGCGTGGTGAAAGTGTAATTGAACATGCTAGAGAGTCCTTGGAGGCGTCTGTGTTATCAATTGTTGAACGTATGATTTTCTTGAAGAAGGTATCTTTTTTCCAAGGGGTGGTGGTTGACCAACTCAAAGTGCTATCCAGTATCTGTGAAGAAGAGTTATATAACGCTGGTGATGTGATTTTCCGTGAGGGGGAGCGCGGTGATTCCCTTTATATTGTTGTGAATGGCATCGTAAGTATCGGTATATTTAGCCGTACAAGTGATAACTTTACTGAATTAGCAGTCTATCGTCAAAACTCTGCATTTGGTGAAATGACGATTTTTGATTATAGCCCACGCTCGGCATCTGCTCTGGCAAAAACGGATGTTTTACTTTTACGCTTACGTAGCGAGCCTTTGCTAGCGTTAATTTATCAAGAACCTGACTTATCAATTGAACTCTTACGTTCTATGAGTGATAATCTGCGTAATGCAAATTCTCGTATTGCTTCCCTGACAAGTACCATGCGAAAGACGTTTTAATCCATATGAGTGACATCGAATATCGCTTTCTTCATAATACACAAGAGTTGGCTCAGTTTGTTGACTTACAATGTGTTATCTGGGATATGAGTGACCGTAATGCTGTGCCATCGAATATTATCCATGCAATGATTATTGCAGGTGGGGTTGCGATTGGTGCATATGACCGTGAACATATTATTGGCATGTCTATGTCATTGCCATATTTTAAAGGTGATGTGGTTGCCTTATGGTCACATATGACGGGCGTTCATCCTGCGTATCAGTCTCACAACATTGGATTTAACCTGAAGCAGATTCAACGGGATTGGGCTTTAGAAAATGGGTATAAACAGATTCGATGGACATTTGATCCATTACAACGGGGTAATGCAAATTTCAACATGTCGATTTTAGGAGCAACTGCAAATATTTATCATATTAACCTCTATGGTAATTTGCTTGGGAACTTGAATGCAGGTCTCCCAACCGACCGTGTTGAGGTGATGTGGCAATTAGAAGACCCTCGCGTGATTCGATTAGCTGAAGATGTCAAAGAACGTATACCTGTTACACAGGAATTCCCCGATGATCAATTTATTTTATCTGTTGATGATGATAAGACGAATGTAAATCTTCCAACAAAGATAGACCCCTTTACTTGGTATTTTATGGAGATACCGAGCGATGTGAATGCACTAAAAGATGATAATTTAGCTTTTGCCCGTCAATGGCAGAGCGATATTCGCCATGTGCTTCAACATATGTTTGCTCACCGCTGTGGCTTGGTTGACTTCATTGCAGAACCTCACCGCTGTTTTTATGTGTTGGGTGTGATTGATAGTGATTATTAACTGACCTTAGTCAGTGTAAAAAAGATTAGATTATCATGCGAAATTGCTGAAGATAAACCATTTAGTTGGTTAGAACGTCATCATTTTAGCTACTTGACCTCCTGATACAATAAACATTTATTCTGGCTGAGACGCTGACATGCTAAGCACAATATTAGAATTAAATAGTACGTCCAAAATTACCTGACTTTGCGTAACATAAGTTGTTACTTGGCTATCAGATAGACCATATCCCCCGTTGTTATCGTTATTGTATCTGGTTGTTCTTCTAGCGTCATATAAAAGCCGCGAATCCCATTACTTAAAAATTGTAGAGTAGCCTTTATCTCAGGTGGTGTTAAATCGCGGTTTTGAACAAATCGACTGAATGGTTCGCAAGGTGGGATGGGAATAACTTCATTGAGGTAGATTAAAGTATCTGTACTTGTACTTTTGATTGCTAGCCGCTGGCTTATATTCGATGGGGTATAGATAGTATCACATTCTACGATGATGTTTTCCCCTGCAATACCGTCTGTGAGGGGATTCCCAAATTCTTGTCTCATTTTGCCATAATGGCTTGTAAAGCCAATACTGACAGGATTATCTCCACGATACCGTGAGTTTGGATGTTTTGTGTTATGTACATCAATAATTTCAGACCCTGCGCCTGTTAATCCAACGACACCTGCTTGATTTACTTTTATTGTGTTTAATTGAAGTAATGGGGTTGGATTATAGTTTCGTGTACCATCATCTTTATGTTCTTTTAATGATTCTTGTTGTATTTGTACAAATTTGATTTTACCAATAAGCTGCATAGTAGAAACCTCTATAGTTTTATTTAACTTTAAATAATGACACTTTAAGCAATGCTTGATGTTTATGCTAGATGGTATTGTTATAGTAAGCAAACCAATTGAATTTATCTTGTAAAATCATGCGATAATAAAATTCTATAGGTTCATGTATTAATGTTAATTGGAGTCAGTCATGATAAATCGTATTCGTGAATTAAGTTCTATTATATTGTACTGTGATAATGTGTTGGCTCTACAACGTTTTTATACGGATATAATGGAATTTCCAATTTATAATCAATCTATTGACCATGTTGAATTGCGGATGGGGTCAACCTTATTGGCACTTCATCCTTATGAAAATAATGATTCTAAGGCTTCACCTATATACTTAGCGTTTCGTGTTGCACCTGATGATGTATACGATATTGAATCGTATCTTATTGATAAAGGCGTGACAATTTTAATGCCGGTTACCGATAATGATTCTGGTCGTCGCAGTTTGTTATTTACTGACCTTGAGGGTAACCATCTTGAAATTTACGCTGATATTGCGATACCAAAGAATGATAGCTTATTATCGAAATTGACATTTGAACAAGTACTTGAAATCTCTGAACACTGTGAACTACAGACCTACTCAGCAGGACAATCAATTGTCAATCAAGGTGACTTGGCAGATAAATTTTATGTCATCACACAGGGACATGTCAAAGTTGTAAATGTGACTGATGACAAAGAAATTCTAATAGGTTATTTGCATACAGGTGATTATTTTGGCGAGGTTGGGTTGCTCCAAAGTCATCCTCGGACGGCAACAATACGAGCTTCTGATACCGAAGAGGTTCATGTTATTGCAATTAATCGTGAAGGATTTGGTGAACTGATTCAAGAATCTGAAGTTGCAAGTGCTGATATATCACAGGCAATGTATGATCGTTTGATGGAGATGGCGGAAACGATTATTCGTACGACTAATATTTAAACAGTGGCATCAGTGAGTAGGCTTTCTATGTTTCGTAATGGTCGAATTAGATAGCCCATTATTGCTAAAATTGTCAATAAAATACCACCAATCACTAGCATGAGACCCATTCCTGCTCCTTTTCCGGGTTCTATTAATCCTGAAAATATAGGAGCAAGGACACCATCAGGCATCATTGCAGGTTCAAATACATAATCGGCAATCGGACCAACTGCGATTGTGACAATAATGCCAGCAACCCGTGCAACGACTCGGCGTGTTGCAAAGATGCGCCCTTGTAAATCTACTGGGACTTTTGCCTGCCAGATTGAAATTGTTGAGCCGATTGATATGGGGATAAAGAACTCTACTCCAATAGCGCCTAATATCCAAAGGGGTAGACTTGTTCCTAGTCCTAATAAAAGATCCCCTAATAAGCCTGTTAAGAGTGCCCCAATTAGAATATTATGGACTCGGTTTTTTGCACCTGACCATGTGCTTGCTAGAATACCACCGATAACGCCCCCCAGTCCCATAAAAGATAGAACTGTTGCCAATATTGCCTCATCGCCACCTGTGCGAGCGAGGATGAAAGGGGGGATTAGTGGATAACCGATCGACTCGACCATATTCCAGACAACACCGACGAGCGTTAGTGCAATTAAGCTTGGGCTTCTGAAAATATAACGAAAACCATAGACTGTTTCTTGCCAGAAAGATGGTTTCATCTTATTTTCAGATTTCGGTTGTGGGATCTTTAATTTGAATATAGAGATGATTGCGAATAGGAAAGTCAGTATATCGAGTGTTAAAACGCCTGCTAAACCTAGAATAGATAATAAGATGCCTGCAATGATAGGTGACACAACATCAGCCAGATAAATAGCCAATGTTAATAAACCACTGCTACGTGAATATAATGATTTAGGAACCATGAGGGTGACTGATGCAACATAAGCGGGGTCTTGAAAGGCATTGCTTATCCCAAGTAAGAGCATTGCAATATAGATGTGAGGTAGGGTGAGATTTCCCATTAATTCGATGATTAATAACGCAATAATCGCTATGCCAGCCAGGGTATCACTTGCCATCAAAATGTATTTTCTATTCCATCGGTCAACCAATGTGCCTACAAATACACCGATAACAATAGGTGGGATTTGACTGATAACAGCGGCGATGGTGACGGCTGTAGCTTGTTCTGTGAGTTCCCAAACAAAAATGAGTAGGGCAAAGCGCGAGACACCTGTACCAATAAGCGATATAGCTTGTCCAAACCATAAAATGAGGAAAGGGCGAGATGTGCGAGAGAACAAAGAATCATTCATAAGAGAAGATATTGTCTCGGTAGGTGATTAAGTTTTGACGAAGCTCAACATCCCATATTGTGTGCCAACGCGTTTATCGCCATGGTATATATAGTGTAATATGGCTTTGTGTTGACCATCTGCCGTTGAAACTTCACGTCGCCAGATACGACGGTCTGCACCTACATAATGAAAATTCCCAATTAAAGCACGTCCGCCAGCAATGCTATATGAACCAACAACATCACCGGGAGCTGTCCATGCTTGCCAGCCGTTGCTTGTCATTCGGAATGACCGTTTCATGGGGGTAAATCCACCACCTTCTGTTGTAACCATGAGTTGATCTTGGTGTGTTCTTACATTTTCTGTATAGTGTGCACGTCCCATTGGTTGTAAGTTTTCATCCATGACCGTGACTTGTCCCGACCATGTGCCTGCACGATGAAGAAGGTGTATGCCTCGACCTGCTGTTGGATCATTATGACGGTCAAATGGTGTGCCTTCTGCTGGTGGAAGTTGTACGGATGTTTGATTATCATAATACTCGCCAATGAGCATATAAATCAGTTGCTCACCGCGTTTGAGGAGCGACAAAGATAATTGTGAGTGGATATCAGGTGATACAAGCACAAAACTACTCTCACTCAGCCCCCATTTTGCCCAATAATTATTGCTGGCTAGTAATTCATTATTGCTTTGTTCGGCATAGCCATAATGTGTATTACCTAAATAGCTATGGTGGTCAGACGCAATTCTGATTTTGTAGTCGCCATTAATCATTAAAGGACCGAATATATTGACAGTTACTGTATATGTTTCGTCATCATTTTTTTTGATATGCCGTTGGTCGGAGGCGTTGCCGATAAACATACCACTGCCATCATATACTTCTGATATGCCAGTCCAATTTCCGATACCTTGCGATAGAAGTTCCATTTTTATCCATTGTCGATTGGTGATTACTGATTTTAGTTTAACACGGAGTTGTCGTTCTGTAACTTAAACTTTACTTGAGCTTTTAATTACATTCAGAGCATGGTGGCGGACTTCTGTAAATACGGATGTATTACCAATTTCCTCGCCATCGGCTAATACGATTTGAGGTTCATCGACAGCTATTTTGACAGATTTTGATTGCCAATGATGTAGATTTAAGACTACATTAGGATTGAGTTGAATTAAGTTGACAGCAACATTTTGTAAAATGGTGCTAACATCTGTCATGATGATGATATCTAACAATCCGTCGTTAATCTTAACGTATTCATTGAACCCAAAATATAATGCACCGATTTTATTTGCATTAGTAATAATACAGCCAATTCCTTCAATATGGACTTCTTCATTGTCAAATTGAAGATGATACATATGTTTTGGACGACTTATATGGGTTGCTGTATTCATCAAATATGCCATTGCACCCCAACGATTTTTCATATCAGGATTGGTGCTGGTAACAACATCTGCGATGATACCAATATCTAGGCGTAAGATGTAATAAGAATTATGTGTATACCCTAAATCGATCGCCTCAATGGGATAAGTGAATATCGCTTCTGTGGCTTGTTCAAGATTGAGTGGGATCCCGAATTCTTTAGCAATGCCATTACCTGTTCCTCCAGGTAAAACTGCTAATGGGATTGCTGTTTCTGCGACACCGTTCACGACATCTACAATAGTGCCATCACCGCCATATGCAACAATGAGATCTGCTCCATTTTGAATGGCTTGTTGAGCTAAATGTTTGCCATCATTAAAATTGTGTGTGACCGAAACTGTCCAATTGGCATGATGTTTTTCAAAAACGCGATTTATAATGTTGAGAATGGGTTCATCTTGCCCAGACCCCGGATTAATGATGACATGAATATGATGAAATTGATTGGTCATATTGGATTCTCTTAATTGTTAGTATCACTTGTGTATAGGCGATTTGATGATAATCTTAGATGTAGAGTTTAACAATGAGATGATTAACATGGTATTTGATATTTTTTAAAATAGAGCTTTCTTTGAGGATAATCCAATAATGTTTCCACAGAAAAAACAAGATATTATTGATGTTCGCCCTGATGAACAATTTGATAAAGTGGCTGTCTCAATTTTTTTGAGAGATAAGCTGGAAGGTGCAGATAAACCGATGACTGTCCAGCAGTTTGGTGGTGGGGCAGCGAATTTGACTTATTTAATACAGTTCGGTGACGAATTTGAATATGTGTTACGCCGCCCGCCACTAGGACCCGTTGCTCCATCTGCACATGATATGTCACGTGAATATAAAGTATTATCTGTTTTGCATCAGGTTTTCCCATATGCTCCGCGTGCGTTTCTGTTTTCTGATGATGCATCTATTATTGGGGCGCCATTCTTAGTGATGGAACGACGACATGGAACGGTTGTACGCCGTTCTATACCCGAACATTATGCAAATATACAACATGCATCGCAAAAAATGAGTGAGGCTTTGATTGATGCGCTTGCAGAATTTCATGCGATAGATTATTCGGCATTAGGCTTGGGAGATTTAGGTAAACCCGATGGTTTTATTGAGCGTCAAATTGATGGCTGGCATCGTCGCTGGCATCGGGCTAAACAAGATGATAATGCTCATATGGACGATGTATATGCTTGGCTGAGTGAAAATATCCCACAATCAATGGCTTCTACCTTGGTTCATAATGATTATAAACTGGATAATACGATGTTGGCGGATGATGATCCAGCTCAGCTAATTGCTATTTTTGATTGGGACATGTGTACTTTAGGCGACCCTCTAGCAGACCTTGGAGCATTATTAACCTATTGGACACAAGCTGATGATCCACCGCTGGTTCAACTTACAACTACAATGCCTGTTGGTGATTATGGATTTTTGACACGTCAGCAATTGGTTGAACGGTATGCTGAAAAGAGTGGGCGTGATGTCTCTGAGATTCGGTTTTATCATGCACTAGGTTTATACCGATTAGCTGTTATTGCTCAACAAATTTATATTCGATATGTGCTTGGTCAAACTAAAGATCAACGCTTTGCAGGTCTAGGTCAAGTTGTGGATGCCCTTGCACAAACCGCGCAACTTGTCACAATTGGCGAATTTGCTTGATATTGGTTTAGTCTTGTGTCACAGATGCTAAGCGTAATCCCAAAAAAATCCATACACCACCAAAGATATAGGTCATCCATCTTTCGATTTTTCTGTAAAACAGTTGGATATGATGATTTGAAAATGTGAGAGCCAATATCGAATACCATAGAAATGAGATCGTTGGAATCATGATAATAATAGCGATTTTGATGGTGTTTGGAACATCACTCGGCAATACAGTTGTGAACAAAAACATGAAGTAGAATGCAGATTTAACATTAGATAACATCGTCAATAGACCACTACGTAAGGCTTGTTTATCGTTAAACTGATTTTGGGTATCTTCAATTTGGATGTCCGTTTGAGGTTGATGTGCAGAATGAATTAGTTGAATCCCCACATAGATAAAATAAAATGTTCCTATCCATTTGACTAGATTAAACAGAACGACAGATTGTGATAATAAAGCAGTGAAACCAAGAAATCCAGCAATGACATAAACAATTGTTCCGATGGCAACTCCACGCGCCGTAATGATACCTGTGCGTCGTGAATACATCAGCGAGTTTTTGACAATGATAAGAAAATTAGGACCGGGTATGATAACTATACCGAAGTGGATGATAGCAATTGAAAGAAGTAATAATAGAGATTCCATCGTCTTTACTCGAATATGATAGAAATGGGTGTACACAATACAGATATGCGCACACCCAAAATTCTTACTCTACAGTCACACTTTTTGCAAGGTTACGAGGTTGGTCAACATCCGCACCCCGTAAAACAGCAATATGATAAGCGAGTAATTGTAAGGGGATAACACTTATAATCGGGTTGAGCAGGGTTGGTGAATCAGGTACATAGATCACATAATCTGCTTTGGTTGCAATGACTGCATCGCCTTCTGTCGCAAGTGCAATAACAATCCCACCCCGTGCTTTAGCTTGCTCAATTTGGCTAATCATCTTTTCGTATAGTGAATCTTTGAGCGCAATAGCGAGGACTGGTAACTTTTCATCAATCAAAGCAATTGGACCGTGTTTCATTTCTCCAGCAGGATAACCTTCAGCATGAATATAGCTAATTTCTTTAAGTTTGAGCGCGCCTTCTAATGCGATTGGATAGTTGATACCGCGTCCAATATATAAAAAGTCTTCTGCGGCATAAAGATGTTGAGCTAGCTCATGGATTGCATCATTTTGTTGGAGAGCCTGTCCAATTAAATCTGGCAGTTTAGCTATATCTTGAATCGCTTGTATCCGTTTTTCTCTGGATAGAGTCCCTCGTAACTGTCCTAGATATAGAGCAAGTAAAAGCTGATCAACCATGCTGGTTGTAAATGCTTTTGTGGAGGCGACACCAATCTCAGGACCTGCATTCATATTGATATATCCGTCAGATATTCGCATGGCTTGACTGCCAATTGTATTGACGATGCTCCATAGATATGCACCTTTTTCTTGTGCTTCTTCCATCGCTGATAACGTATCCACTGTTTCGCCACTTTGCGTAATAGCAAGTACGGCTGTTTGATCATCGAGAATTGGGTCACGATAGCGATATTCACTGCCGTAATCGACTTCGACATGGAGTCTTGCGAGTTGTTCAATGAAAAATTTTCCTATAAGTCCACTATAATAACTTGTCCCACAGGCAACAATAACCATTCGGTGAATTGATTTTGCTTGTTCTGCTGATAGATTGAGGTTTGTTAATTGGATATTCTGATGCTCAAAATCTATGCGACCACTGATTGTATTGGTAATACTCTGCGGTTGCTCGAAAATTTCTTTGAGCATGAAGTGACGATACTCACCTTTGGCAACACTAACAGGATTCCAGTCAATGTGTTTAATTTCTGGTGTAATTATCATTCCCTCAAAAGTCTCAATCTTATAATCGTTTGCTGTAATCGTAGCAATTTGATGACTCTCAAGAAATACAATATAACGTGTGTATTCGATAATAGCGGGAATATCGGATGCAACATAATTTTCGTTATCTCCAATCCCAATTGCGACCCCACCTGCATTGCCGATGCGAACAGCTACGAACCTGTCGGGTTGATGTTTTGACATCACGACAATCGCATGTGCGCCTCGTATAAGCTGGACTGCTTTACGTGTGGCTTCGGTTATATCCATCTGTGCGCCGTTGTGGGCAAATTTTTCAATAAGTTGGACAATCACCTCTGTATCAGTTTCGGATTGAAAGGTGACACCTTCGGCTTGTAGCTTGGCACGGAGTTCTAAATAATTTTCGACAATGCCATTGTGGACGACAATAAAGTCACCATTCATGCTGATATGTGGGTGTGCATTGTGTTCGGCTGGGACACCATGTGTTGCCCAACGTGTATGACCGATACCAATATGTCCATCGATAGGTTGTGTAAGTAGTTTGTTTTGCAAGTTGGATAATTTACCGATATCACGGCAGATGCTGATATGCTGTCCATCATAAACAGCAATACCTGCTGAATCATATCCTCGATATTCTAAACGTTTTAAGCCATCTAATATTCGCTGTGTTGCTGTATGTACACCTATATAACCAACAATTCCACACATGGTATCCTCCTCGTGCGGTTATATCACAATAACCATGACCTATAGATTAGCTCTGGTAAACTCATTGTGATGAATCGACTGTATGTTTAATGAATATTCACCGCGCGTCACTTGTGCCATCCATTGCTAGATGAATTTCGTGAGTTGCTTGTAATGGAGAAGGACTAATTTGGGTGGTGAATACACCCTGATGGCATCCGCCGAAAACTTCGATTTTCCCCGTATATTACGGGTTAGCTCATAGTGCTATGAGAACCATCACCTCGTCAACCTATGTGTGGATAGGATCGGGCGCTTATTATCCTTCGATTCGGAATCTGCTCCTTTTCTAAACAATAATAGCGAAATCGTATCATAATTTGGGATTGTTACAAGTTGAACTTCATAAAGGTTATTCGGATGGATTGATAAATTCGATGTAATTTGATGTTGCGTTTTCAATATCGCGATATGCGCCTCTCAGGTCGGCATATTCGTCGGGGATGGTTAATGCTAATTGATACATGGCTTCTTGAATCATTAGAGTCATTTCTTCGCGAGGAATCCGTTTACGCCCTTCGGTTTTAAATCGAAAGGGTTTTCCAAAATGGATTCGTGTATATGCGCGCCGAAAGCGTTTCAAGCGTTGTTGCCAATCTTGTGCGCCACAAATTGCTGTTGGAACGATGGCGGCATCGGCTTTTGTTGCAACATAGACTAATCCATCTTTGGCAGGGGATAAACCTTCAGGATGTCTTGTTCCTTCAGGTGCCATCAAAACCAGTTGCCCACTTTTCATCAATTCAATGGTTTGTGTTAGGGCTTTGCGGTCATATGATCCCCTATTAATGGGGTAGCCTCCCCATTGTTTGAGTAACCAACTTATAACAGGGGTTTCGAAATTTTCAGCCTTTGACAGCGATATAACATAACGGAAGGGAATTGCATGGGTTACGACAATTGGGTCGATGAAAGAAATGTGATTAATCATCACACTGGTGCGACCTTCGCGTGGGATATTCTCTAACCCACTTACCTCAACTTTACATAACAAAGGTAGAATCGTTCGCAATATCGGATGTAGAATACGACGTTTTTTGTCATATTTGGATTGATTTGCGATAAAATCTTCAATTGTGATGTTATGTTCCATGATTCCCTCCGCTTAGAGTTGAACTTAACTTTGTTTTTTCCGCTTACGGTCTCTACGTTTGCGTCGAATATCTTTTAATTCTTCTGCTGGCTTCATCATAACTTCGACTTCAAATTCATCAAGTTGATACCAAGCCCCTTTACGCAATGTTCCGAGACCGAGTTGCCCGATATGTGTCCGTACAAGGCGAATCACAGGATGTCCGAGAATGGTCGCAACACGACGAATCTGCCGTTTGCGCCCTTCGACCATCACAAGACGTAGAATAGTCGATCGCTTGCTCGACTCAAGGATTTCAACAGAACAAGCGGCTGTACGACTATTATCTAGCCAGATTCCAGTTTCCCACTTTTCGACAGTTTCTTTTGTAACCCGTCCACGCACAGTTACCTTATATGTTTTTGTATGTTCATAACGAGGATGTGATACTTTATTGGCGACTTCACCATCGTTGGTTAGAATCATCAAGCCTTCACTATCAGCATCTAAACGTCCAATTGTAAAGAGATGTCCTGGGACTTCGACCAATTCACGAATCGTTGGACGCTTATCCCCGTCAGGTGCTTTATTGGTTGATAAAACGCCTTTAGGTTTATTTACAACGATATAAATGGGGTCATAATCTTTAGTTGATATACGTTCACCATCAACAAGTATAAGGTCTTTGGCTGGGTCTGCCTTTGCACCCAATTCGGCAACCTCGCCATTTACATGAACACGCCCTTGGCGAATAATATCTTCGCATTTACGACGTGATCCAATATCAGCTTGAGCCATTATTTTTTGTATACGATCTTGAGGCATTTGGAAATTTCCTTTTCTCTAGCGTCATCCCGACGCGCTAACCTTGCAATGATATGCAAATCATGACAACCGTGCTAGGGTCGATCATCAGAAGTTCATAGGAAATTTTAAATTAAATCAAATCGCTTACGCCATTGCATGACATCTTCTAGGGTAACGTTGCCTCCACAAACAATAACAACAATGTTGTCATCTGGTTGATATTGGACTTTACCGTTAATTAAAGCTGATAAACTACATGACATGGCTGGCTCAACCAGTAGCTTTTCATGATTTAGAATATCCCATAACGTTGCGACAGCTTCTTTATCTGTAACAGTGACCACATCAGTTGCATGTTCAATAACGATGTCAAAATGGCGTTTTCCAGGTGTTTTTGAACCTAGAGTATTCGCAATAGATGTAATTGCGGGTAAAGTGGTCATTTTTTGATTTTTGAAGCTCTGTGCCATCGAGTCTGCGCCAATTGTTTCGACCCCAATTATTTTTGTGTCAGGGCTTTGTGAAACGATAGCGGATGTCACACCAGCAATTAGACCACCACCACCAATGGATGCAATAATCATATCGACAGAGTCTAGTTGAGAAAGTATCTCTATACCGATGACTGCTTGACCTGCCATGACATTCACATCGTCGAAGGGATGGATATAAGTAATGTCTTGTTCTTGTGCAACCCGAAGTGCCTCCTGATTAGCTTCATCCCAAGCATCACCAATTAGTGTGATATTCGCATTATATGCTTCAAGTGCTTCAACTTTGGATTGCGGTGTAGTGGTTGGTAAATAAATATATGCTGGGACACCAATTTGGGATGCGACATAAGCAACCCCTAAACCATGATTTCCGCCTGATGCCGTTATGACTCCATTTTTACGTTGCTCATCACTCAGGCTTAAGATGGCGTTTGTTGCACCGCGGGTTTTAAATGAATGTGTCGGATTAAGTATCTCTAATTTAAAGTAGATATTTGTATTTAATAACTGGCTATAGTATT
This sequence comes from uncultured Anaerolineaceae bacterium, assembly GCA_964352825.1. Lineage (GTDB taxonomy): Bacteria > Chloroflexota > Anaerolineae > Aggregatilineales > Phototrophicaceae > UBA6055. Next base: position 6,655 of record CAYGTY010000004.1, on the reverse strand, counting down.
GCGATTTGACGAGTGGGGTGGGTGGGGACAGTGTTTTAATGCGTTTTACAGCTTCTTCAATATCACTTTGTGGGATGATCATATAGGTTTTGTCTTTACGATAAATAGATAATCAAGTTGATTTTTCGGTCACTATGAATTGTAGGGGAATTCCTAAAAGTAGGCGAGTTTGTGCAATTACGGTTGGCATTGCAACCACGAGTAGTGTCAGAATAAGCATAAAGGGAATACTTAAAACTTCGAGAAAGGCTTCTTTCACAGTCATTGGGGCTATGCGTTTAGGTCGAACTTGATAATCTTGATATTGGAAGACAATCACAAGAATAATCATCGTAAAGCTGGATATGGATAACATAATCCACGCTGGGCTACTGCTCAACATGCCATTGATGATATATCCTAATTTATCGGATGTCGATAAGAGTTTATCCAACTGAACGGGAGCAATCTCTGGATGAAATAAAACAGGGAGTTGCGACCCAACGGTTAAAATAATCCAACCTGCGCCAGCTAATAGAATGTCGTGTGCGATACGAAATAAAAATTTAAACGAATGTATGGATATAATCTGCGGATTCTCAATTAGTTTGGCAACCATATATCCGACTTCTTTGCTTCCCCAAGCATGACGTAAAGTCTGGCTATAACGATTACGAATTGAGTCCATAATATTATCACCAGTTGTGGAGTCTGCGAGGAAGGGCAAAAAGATATGCTCTAATCGAACTTGTCCTCGTTCTGCAAAGTAGGCTTTAATCATCATATGCCATTCATCAGCGATGACATCGGTATCCCAGTTACCACTATCATTGAGTAACTTTAGGCTGAGCGCATAAGATGACATTGGCATTGCCATCCACCATGGTGCTGCTAGATATGCAAGCTCAAAGGCAGTGGCATAGGTATTAATAATCCTCATCAGCGGATTAACTTGCCAAATGTTTCCATGATAGCGGATGGGGGCTTGCCAGAAGGTTGTGTGGCGGTTTGGGTTTGTGACAAAATGATAGGTGAGTGCTTCAAAATGTTTGTTATGCCAACGAGTGTCTGCATCCATTGTTGTAATGACAATGTTATCAATATTGAGATTTTCTTTGTATACAATTTTGTTGATATACCATCGTGCTGCCCATGATTGATTGGCAGACTTACATTGCATTTCTCCAACTAATCCAGTGGGATGAACAGTGTAATAAATATTGGCAAACGCATTTTGATATTCTTTTTGGATAGCAATTGCTTTTTGTTCACTATTTTTCTCGCCACCTTCCATCGCCAATACAATTGAAATCTGTTTTTTTGCATTGTACTGGATTTTTAGTTGGTCGAGGGTACGGTGTAATATTTCTAGAGATTCTTTATAATTCGGAATAATAACAACATGGTGGATACTATCCCAATCAGGCATCGTTTTATCTTTTTCGTTGAGATATTTATCATACCAATTAATCGCCTCCCACTCTTTTATCTTGCGAATACCCATCCCGTTTGCGATACCTGCTAAAAGAAAGCGAATCGCAGAATATAATGCAATGACCGCTGCTGCTAGCATTAATGTGCGTGGGAAGGCGACTGCACTCGCAATCGAAAAGAGAAGTGCAAGCCATGCAAGGAAACCGGGGATACCATCAAGAATCCGCTCTGGTATGGGAGGTAGTGGTGCGCCACCCCATAGAGAACGTCCGATGTCGGAATGTTGTTGATGTTTCTTATTGTTTGATGTATATGGCACAATTTCTCTGTCGATATACGAACTGACAAAAGCTTCGTAAGCATAACATAGCTTAAAACGCACGCAAGATATAATCTGTGATAAATTGCACAAATTATAATACTCAATTTTTTTCGCGTGAATGTTGTCTCAATGGTAGAATAGTTTGTATAGTTGATTATCTTAAAAGTTAAGGTCACCAAGATGAATGCAAATGTATTGATTATTGAAGATGATTTTGAATTATCACGCATCTTACAACTTGACCTCAAGCGGAACGGGTTCAAAACAACGGTGTGTTCGACGGGCTTAGATGGATTGAGAACTTTTCATGAATTGAGTCCTGATCTTGTGATTTTGGATATTGCTTTACCACAGATGGACGGTTTGACAGTTTGTCGGCGGATACGCGAAACCTCGAGTATCCCAATTTTGATGATGACAGCCCATGCTGTAAGCGAAGAAGAGGTTGCTGAGGGTTTAAATGCTGGTGCTGACGAATATATGCTCAAGCCACTGGGCAAAATTGAATTTCATGCTCGTGTGAATGCTTTATTACGTCGCGCACAGGTCTATGATATTGATAAACCGCAGACGATTATGGGGTATGAAGATGACTATTTATACGTTGATCTTAAATCTCGTAAGGTATCTGTGGGTGGTCAGGAAATTCGTTTGACTCCGACAGAATTCAAATTGTTGGCTACCTTTATTATTCGTCCTGGGGAAGTGTTGAGCTTCATACAGCTATTAGAACATGTATGGGGTGTTGAATATACCAATGAACATCACTATCCACGTATTTATGTATCGCATGTTCGTCGTAAAATTGAGCCTGACCCGAAAAATCCAACCTATATTCATAATGAATATGGTATCGGTTATCGATTTGTTGGAAGTGAATCAGGCGAACTTAAACGCTAGAAATTTAAACGTCGCTTTATGTTTCCACTACAAATTCTTCTAGTGTAAGTGTAAAGCGACCTGTTGTTGTCCCGTTTTCTTCTTGGAAGCGTGTTGCAACAATTGTATATGTTCCGTCATCAGGAATCTCAAATTCACGAATAAATGAATCTTTCCCAATACCTTGTTCATCATCGTCATTGCGTGTTACTTCGTCTCCATTTTTATCAAGTATGATTAATAATGGATCGATACTGCCTGTTGTGGCACGCATCACAAGGTTAATAATATCACCTTGGCTTGCTTCAAATGTGAAACTTTCTGAGCCAATGTTTCGTGTAATTTCACCCGCAATGCTGTCGCCATATTGCAAAACAGGGAAATCTGTACTTCTCTCAAGTGATGATTCATCTAGTCGATTAATAGTCAGTTCAAATCCACCCTCAGTACCTCCCAAATCTTGTTGGAAGCGTGTTGCGACAATTGTATAAGTCGCTGTTGTTGGTATCTCAAATTGACGAATGAAGGCATTACGACCACCACCAAGCGGGTCATCGTCATTTTCTGCAATGGATTCACCATTCTCGTTGAGTAATATCAAAAGGGGGTCAAGTGTTTCTGATTCATCGGTGGAGCGCAACTCGATATCTACTAAATCGCCTTGCGTTGCTGTAAATGTATATTCAGGTGCATAATTTGCATTATTGATTGTGCCTGTTGCTATGTCGCCATATCGTAGCTCGGTTTCACCTTGTGGAGCATTGCCTGTACTCGTTCCACCTGCTGGACTTTGTGATAAAAGCAACGTAAATGTTCCTGTTGTGCTACCTAATTCTTGTTGGAATCGTGTTGCTATGATTGTATAGACTCCATTAGTTGTAATATCGAATCCCTGCAAAAATGAATCACGTCCTGTGTTATTGGGGTCATCATCATTTTCTGCAATTTGTGTTCCTGTTGAATCTTGTAACAGAAGCAATGGGTCAAGTGTTCCACTGTTTGCAATCAATTTGATATCAACACGGTCACCGGCTTCGGCGGTAAACTCATAGATATAACTGGATAGCTCCAGTGTAATCTCGCCCTCAACTTCGTCACCATATGCAATTTCTATTGGCGTATTCGGCGCAATAGGATTCGGTGTTGGTGGTTGGGTCGGTGGGGGTAATGGTGTGTTTTCTGCTGTTGGCGGTGGCGTTAAGGTTGCCAGTTGGTTACGCGTTTCTTCCAACAAGTCTTTCAGATCTTGTGTTGCATCAGTACCCGCATAAAGCACATAACTTTCTAAATCGGGTAGGGCATTTGTATAATCGCCATCTAAGTAGTACATCATACCTCTTGCACCATAAGCAGGTGAAAAGGTGCGGTCAATATCTAGTGCAATATCTAATTTGTTAAAACCCTCATCAAATTCCTCAAAATCGAAGTGTAGAAGGGCTAGTTCATAATAGGCTTCAGCATCACTTGGGTCAAGCTCGATGACGGTTGAGTAATCATCAAATGCTTCGTCAAGGTTTGACAATTCAGTATGAGCAAGACCACGATTAAAATAGGCATCGATGTCTTGCGGATCAATCTCAATTGCTGTTGTAAAGTCTGTGATTGCTGCTTCATAATCTTCCATATAGTAATAGGCTAAACCACGACCGAGGTAAGCATCGACAGCGGTATCATCAATCTCAATCGCATCCGTGTATCTGTTGATTGCGCGGTCTAAGCTACCTAAGTCAAGGAAGGTATCGCCATCCTCAATCATCCCAGCGACAACTGCACCATCAACAGTCGGTGTAACAGTTGGGGTAGGTGTATTGGTGGCAGTTGCTGATGGACTTGGTGTATATGTTGGTGTATTTGACGGCGTTGTAGTTGGCGTGTTTGTCATTGTGGCAGTGGGGGTTGATGTTGTTGTCGCTGTCATGGTTGGTGTTTCTGTATCTATGCGAGTAGGTACAATTGCACCTTTAAGTGTTTCTGTTGGTGTCGTGTTGCTATCACCACTACAAGCACTGACCATCAATATAATACTTATGCCAAATGAAAAAATCCACTTACGCGAATATGTCATACTTTACCAGTCCTCTATGCGCGGTTAATCCATATCCTACAATTTTAGGGGTAGATGCAATATTTGTCTAATTAATATGCAAATCCCACCCATTAGGTTATGATTTCGTTCCTTTTATACCTTTTGTTCCCCTTTGAGAGGCGACAGCAACTAGATTTGTTTTGTAATCATACATGTTCCGCCGTTTAACGGCATGAGCTGATTGGGCATGTTTGACTAATTTTTCCACAACATCGGTTGTCGAATAACCATCTTCTCGCCATAAATAAAAGGCGACTGACCCTGGCATTGTGTTGATTTCATTCAGATAAACAATACCTTCTTCGGGTTTAACAAGATAGTCAATCCGAGCAATACCTTGCCCGTTGACAGCGCGGAAGGCTTGAATGCTAATATCTTTAATTTTTTGAGTAAGTTCGTCGGATATCGGGGCTGGAATAATGCGATCTGCACCCTTCATCCCGTCATTACCTCGCAGATATTTATCTTCATACGATAGAAAGTCATCCCATGTGATAGGTTGTTCAAGTGTTGAGGCTTCAAATTGATTCCCAAATCCCATCACCGAACAGTTGATTTCTATCCCATTAGTCATTGCAGGTTCAACAATAATACGGCGGTCAAAACTAGCGGCGACATCGATACTTGCCCTTAACAGTTGCTCATTATCGGCGCGACCAATGCCAATGCTTGAGCCTAGAGTGGCTGGTTTGATAAAAACGGGATATGCAAACTTTGAGGTAATGCGTTGCATAATGTCTTGTGGATTATCTAACCAATCTTCACGAGTGAAGTAAACATCGTCTAAAACCTTGACATTCGATTGCCGTAAAATCATTTTGGTCATGATTTTGTCGTTTGTTAAGGCTGAGCCAAGCGTAGCATATCCAACATAAGGTATATCTGCTAACTCAAGCAAACCTTGTATTGTACCGTCTTCTCCATGTGTTCCATGTATAGCTGGGAATACAACATCAATACGCTTAATTTCACTTTTACTAAAGCGTCCTGCCAGTGGGTTCAGTATCAAACCATGATGGCGTATATCGGGTGATAGTAAACAGGATACTACGCCATCCTGTGTAGTGATGTTATCGTCCTTATAATTATCGAGTTTTCGTAATGGCTCGCCTGTATACCATTTGCCATCACGAGTGATATAAATTGGGACAACTTCGTATTTGTCTTTTGGAAAGGCATCCATGACTTGATGCCCCGTAACAATCGAAACATCATGTTCAACACTTTTACCACCAAAGATGACTGCGACGGTTCTAGGTCGTCTACTGCTCATTTTTAACTCCTGCGTGTGCATCAGACCGAAGCGATACTATGCAAGTAAACAAGCGGATTGTCAATAATAGGCTGTATATTTAATTCTAATATTGGCATATGGATTTTTTATAGTTCTTCTATATTCCTCATATAGAGCTTGTCTATGCTATAGATGTGGTTACAAAATAAGTATAGGAGGAAACATAATGAATAACGTCACACGTTGGAATCCATTCCGTGAAATTTCTGAAATGCAACGTCAATTGGATCGTGTTTTCGATGATGCGTGGAATCATACTGAATCTCGCTATACATCTAACTGGATGCCGATTGATGTCACAGAAACAGAAACAGATTATCGTGTTATCGCAGATTTACCGGGATTGACTGTTGATGATATTAATGTCAACTTCCATGATGGTTTGTTGACAATCAGCGGGGAAGTCCAAGATAAACGCAACGAAGAAGGCGATAGTATTCTGGTTCGCGAGCGTACCTATGGCAAGTTTAGCCGTCAGATTAACTTATCTGTGCCGATTGATGTCGATCATATTCAAGCATCATATGACAATGGTGTTTTGACATTGACTTTACCAAAGGCTGAAAGTGCAAAACCGCGCCAAATTCCGATTAAGAAACAGAATTTGCTAGACAGCAACAATAGCTAAATCGAAAACAGCTATGTTATTTGAGAGGGTGGG
>CAYGTY010000003.1:68857-78614 GCA_964352825.1 uncultured Anaerolineaceae bacterium | reverse complement strand
GTACCTGTCTGTGCTGGGTTCATAACAACTCCAAAGCCTAGACCAAAGCCCATGCCAGTCATCTCCCAATCCCCAAGCCTGAGCGGTAAGTTTCCTGATTTGATATGATTCGATGCCATGAATGCTAAGGTTTTGCGTCCTATAATGCGTGTCCCGTCAAGCTCACCCTTATTCAGAAGCATTTGTGCAAATTTTAGATAGTCCTCTGTTGTGGAAACTAAGCCATGTCCTCCAAAAGGTGATTGGGTAGGGACACTAAAATCTCGCTTAAGAACTCCTGCATCGTTGTGCAGTTGTAATGACCCATCTGTCGGATTATGGGCATATAGCGTCGCCAATCGATCAGATTTATTGGCAGGTACGTGGAAACCTGTATCGATCATCCCTAATGGTGCGAATATTTTCTCTTGCAAGAATGTGTCAAAAGGCAATCCTGATAAAACCTGAACCAGATAACCAGATATATCTACAGCAAAACTATAATTCCATCGGGTTCCAGGCTGAAATAGGAGGGGGAGTTGAGCGATCTGCCTGATAGTGTCTTCTAAGGTGATAGTCGGGTCAGCATATTGGGAATTTTGATACACATCTTCAACAAGAGTGTCAGAGAAAAAACTATAAGCTAAACCCGTTGTATGGGTGAGTAACTGGTGTATGGTCATGGGTGTTTCTTGGTCAACAAGTTCGTAATTCATAAATCCAAGTTGGTTTAGGACTTTGGTTTCCCCAAACTCTGGAATATATTTGCTGACAGGGTCATAGAGTTGGAATTTACCTTGTTCATAAAGCATCATCAAAGCAATACTGGTGATGGGTTTGGTCATACTATAGATGCGGAAAATAGTGTCGTCTTCTAATGGCAATTGTTGCTCTACATCACGATGTCCACAGATGGCATGATGGATGATTTGCCCTTTACGTGCAACCAGTGTGATAAACCCAGGGACTTGTTTATTATCGACATATTCTTGCATTCGGACATTAATACGGCTGAGACGCTCGGATGACATACCAACGGCTTCGGGAGATGTTATCGTCACAATAAGCTCCTTTTTATAATAATAAATATATTAATCAATCAATGCTTGGTAGGTCAGCACACGGAAATCTTCTTGGAAGGGGAGCATATTATCCATGAGTTGTGTCATGAGTATGGCGACAATTTCCTCTTGTGGGTCAATCCAGAATTTTGTTGCGGCAGCACCACCCCATTCAAACGTGCCGATAGAGTTGATGACCCCTGATTGGGCTGGGTCGAGTATGACTGAAAAACCCAATCCAAAGCCGACACCTGTATAGATTGATGTCCCCAGTGTAAATGGCATTAACGAGGACTTGAGGTGATTACTTGCCATATAGTCAAGTGTCTTACGTCCGATAATACGTGTGCCTTCATAGTCACCTTTGTTGAGCAACATCAGCGAAAACTTCAGGTAATCTTCTGTGGTTGAGACTAATCCACCACCACCCGATGGAGCGCTTGTAAGTTTGGTGAAATCTTGTGCTGGGATGTGCGGTGACCCCATAAACTTATGGAATGACCCATCCATAAAGTTGTGTTGGTAGAGTGATGCAAAACGTTCTACTTTGTCCGTTGGCACATGAAACCCTGTATCGACCATGCCAAGTGGGATAAAGATGTTCTCCCGTAGATAATCTGCGAAGGGTATCCCTGATAATAGCTCCACTAAATAGCCACAGACATCGGTTGCAATACTATAATTCCACTTTGTCCCCGGCTGGAACTTAAGCGGAATACTCGCCATGCCTTTGATTTTTTCTTCTAGTGTGACATCGCCACGACGGAATATAGATTGACGGTACATTTCTTCAATCGGATCATCATAAAAGAAACCATAACTCAAACCTGCTGTATGGGTCAGCAACTGTTGGATGGTCATGGGAGTGTCTTGTTCGACGAGTTCTTGACCTAGAATCCCCATGCCATTAAACACTTTGGTTTTCCCAAACTCAGGGATATATTTGGCGACAGGGTCTAATAATTGGAATTTCCCTTGTTCATAGAGTTGCATAAGAGCGATGCTGGTAATGGGTTTGGTCATGCTATAGATACGGAAAATTGTATCGTCTTCTAATGGCAATTGTTGCTCTACATCACGATGTCCACAGATGGCATGGTGAATGATTTGCCCTTTACGTGCAACCAGTGTGATAAATCCGGGGGCTTGTTTGTTATCGACATATTCTTGCATTCGGGTATTGATACGATTAAGACGCTCCGATGACATACCAACGGCTTCGGGGGATGTTGTGTTCACAATAAACTCCTTGAATAAATTTAATTTATGACTCTATTTTAGTCGATAAGTGCTTGATGAGCTAATATGGGTATACGATTAATCTTTGACATCAATAAACCCTGTTTGTTTACTATCTATGGTAATTAGTGACATGTGTCCAAAGCCATCATCATTATCATGGTGTCGCGTAATGTTCGCATATTGGTATACTGTTTCGCGATTTAGAAAACGATAAATATACACTAATTTGATGGTAGAATGGATATTGATACATGTCAAAGTAGGTCAAGAGGGACTGATGCTTTTGAACAATTTCCCAAAGCAGTTAACTCCATTTGTTGGACGCAGCAATGAAATCGAAGAGATAAATAGCTTATTAAGCCAGATAGATTGCCGTCTTTTGAGCTTAATCGGTCCATCTGGGATGGGCAAAACGCGTTTATCGCTTGAAGTTGCTCATCAAATGATTCACTTTGAAGATGGTGTTTATTTTGTTGCTCTTCAACCATTGACCTCGGCTGACACAATAGTATCTGCGATTGCTAGCGCGATTAAGTTCGATTCATATGATGAAGATAAGAATCTACAAGAACAACTGTTAGATTATTTGAGTAACAAAAACATACTTTTGTTAATGGACAACTTTGAACATGTCTTAGACGGTGCAGAACTTGTTGCTCAGATTTTGACTATCGCCCCTCATATTAAAATTTTAGTTACTTCTCGCGAAGCACTGAAACTACAACAAGAGTGGATACATCAGGTTGTGGGTATGTCATATCCTGATAGTCGTATTAATGTGAATGAAATTGATGAAGATAGTGCGATTCAGCTATTTGTTGAACGGGCGCAACAGTTTCGTCGCCACTTAGATATAGAAGCAGAACTCCCCCATATTATTCGGATTTGTCAGCTGGTCGGTGGAATGCCGCTCGGGATTGAATTAGCCGTGGCATGGCTGAAAACACTTTCCTGTGCTGAGATTGCTACAGAAATTGAGAAGAATAATGACCTGCTCACTGCTCAGATGCGCGATATTGCTGAACGACACCAAAGTATTCGGACGATATTTGATTCAACATGGGACATGCTAACATCTGATGAACAAACGATTTTTATGCGTTTATCTATATTTCGGGGTACTCCCACACGTCAAGCGATTCAAACCGTAACAGGAGCGGGTTTATTAACATTATCTGGATTGGTCGATAAAGCTTTATTGATTCCGACTGATGATGGTCGCTATCAGATTCATGCCTTGCTCAGTCAATATGCTTATGAAAAGTTAGAAGCCTCTGCTGATTGTGACAGTATACGACATGCACATAGCGAATATTACTTATGTTTTTTACATGATCGCCAAGCCGACATCTATGGACGTAGGCAAATCGAGGCTGTTGATGAGATAACGATTGATTTTGAAAATATTCGTATGGCGTGGTCTTGGGCTGTTGGGGTTATGAATTATAAGGGTATTGGTTTGGCGGTCGAAACCCTATGTACCTTCCTACATTTTCGCTCACGCTGGAAGGAGGAAAGCTACCTACTTGATGATGTATTGGTACACTTTGCTCCTATGGATGGTGAAGAAGCACATCCTGTCTGGGGTATGGTTCTTGCACGTAATTATTCCAATAGTCAACAACCTATTGAGGATTTAACACAGGCTTTAGCAATTGCAAGAGCGACGGAGAATCTTAATGAGATTGGATTGGCTTTGCACTTGATGGGGCATTGGTATGGAAAATATCAAGGCAGTTCTGATGCGATACAATATATGGAGCAATCGCTTTCCTATTTTGAAAAGGTCGATAACCAGTATCATATCGCGTCCTCTTATGTCTTTATTGCTATACAATATCGACTATTCGGTGACTATGAACACAGTACGGTCTTTAATGAGAAAGGTCTGAGTCTGAGTCGCGCTATTGGTAATATCGATGGTCAAACATTTGCGACAGCAGAACTCGCTCATACCATGTTTATTATTGGTGATTTACAAGAAGCCAAACGGTATCGGCAAGAAGCCTTATCATTAGCCCAGCAGATTGGACGGTTATGGAATATTGTTTGGCTGAAATTGGAGTTAGGGATATATCATATTTTGGGTGTCGATGGAGATATTGAATCCTGCTTACAATTCATTCAATCAGTAGAAAGTTTCTCAGACCATAAATCTTGGACAATATTAATGGGATTATCAAAAAGCCTAATTTTAGCGATTGACGAACAATATGATGAAACACATGATTTTGCTGAAGAATCAACAATATTGACAAAACATGATGAATGGTTTCCAATTTTTGCATGGAATAAGTTAGTTATTGCATGTGGTCAACAAGAGGACGAAGTCGTTCATGATTTTACGTCTCGTTTGTTACACCACTATTGGGAACGTCGTATTATCCCTTATTTGATGTTAGGTATATTTTTCTGTGCGTGGTTAGCTTATCGTACTGGCAATTGGCGTTATGCTACTGAATTATTGGCTTTGGTGTCTACACATGATAGTAGTATGATGGGGTGGCTAGATAGATGGGCATTGGTTGACCGACTAAAATATGATTTAGAAAATGAACTTGGCTCTGAGCTATATAAAGACGCATGGAATCATGGAATAAATTTAGAGTGGGAAAGTGTATGCGCTGATTTAATTTCCAAGTATCAAAATGCAGAATCGACTCAGACCGATAACTCAATTCCGCCTCATATACTTGCTGTAAATGCAGAATTGTCCGAACCTCTATCCGCACGAGAACTTGAGGTATTGCTTAAGATTACTCAGGGGTATTCCAATAAAGAGATTGCCGACCAACTCTTTGTTGGTGTCAGTACGGTCAAGAAGCATATCACACACATCTATGGTAAGTTGCAAGTCGAGAGCCGTACACAAGCGATTCTTCGCGCACAAGAGTTGACCTTAACATAAGGTTTCATCCTTCGCTTCACCCCCTAATATCTATTTATTCACCCCCTAAAATTTATGGGGTTTCTACCTTTGTCGGACGACAAAAGCCTCTTAGGTTTCGTATGCTATAAGCAACAATAACCAAGAGGAGAATGATTATGAATACAAATCAACAATGGTCTGGCTATGGACAACCCGAAACAACCGAAATCTTCCGTGAATTGGTTGAAGCGACTCCTCAATTACCGATTGATAAGCTCGTAAAATTCACAAAATCAGGATTGGCAAAACTCAAAGGTATTGAAGAAAACACAGTATCAAACCCGCTGACTGAACAAAGCCCTAAAACAGTCAGCTTATAAATTATTGGATGGGTGGGGTTTGGGGAATTAAATTTTCCGAATCACCTGTTTCGAGATAATAGAGTGTAACTTGTTTTTCAGGTAATGTTAGTATGGCGCAAGTGTGGCTAGATACACCTTTGATGACCGACCCTGGGTTGATGAAATGTACATCATCGACGTAATAGTGCATCGGATTGTGGGTATGTCCACATATGATGATATCGGCTCTTGCATTGCGGGCGTGTTCTGCAAAGCGTTTTATTGAAGCTGTTTTCATCAGATATTCAACATTACTGGTTGGTGACCCATGTACCAACAGAATGCGTAAATTATGCCATTCAAAACGGAGTTTGCGTGGGAATTGTTCAATGATGTCGATGGTTTCTGGTTGGAGTAGTTGCTTTTTGGTATTTGGGTGTGTGATGTCCATATTATCTTTGAGCCACTGTTGGTTATTCGGTGCCATCTCATCATGATTCCCCATCACACAGGGAATTTTTAATTTATGGATGAGTGCGACGACCTCATCCCCTCTATCGCCTTTTTCGACGAGGTCGCCTGCACATAAAATCTTATCTACTTTGACTTGTTGGAATACCCGCAATGCTTTTACCAGCGAGGGGAAGTCTCCATGTATATCAGAAATAAGTCCGATTTTCATTCTATTCTTCAGTCGTGCGTTCCAACAGCGATTCATACATCTCAATGGCTTTAGGATGTTGCGGATTAATCTCTAACGCTGTTTCAATCGTTTGAATTGCTTCTTGAATTTGATCATGTTGGATATAAAAATCTGCCAGAATCAGATAGCGACTCACTGCTTTTTTACTGTTTTCCTTATTCACATACCACTCTGCAATATCTTGTTGAATATGTGTCAGAGCAGGTTTAATTGTCACCGCTTTTTCTTTTTCGGCGCGTGCGAGATGTGGCTTACCAATCTCCTCATAAATCTCCGCCAATTTGAGGTGATTGTCTACCGCATCATCGAGTTTACCCAACTTCTTCTGAACACTAATTAGCTTAGTTAAGGGTTTAGGGTCGGAAGGGGCAAGCTCGTGGGCGCGTGTATAGATTTTGAGTTGTTCTTTTGCCTTTGGCTTGGCTTCTTTTTGACTATCATTTGCATCACCATTGTGACGCGACATCGCAAGGTCAATGCCTTCTGTAAGCCATGTTTCAACTGCATTCGCCGATTGACTTGCCATTTCATAAGCGAGGATTTCATCATCCCCATAAAATGTTTGTAGTACAAAATCGACAGGGCGCATTTTCCCAGGAGGACGACCAATACCAAATCGTATACGTGCAAAGTCTTTTGTACCCAAATGCTGAATGATATTGCGAACACCATTTTGTCCACCATGTCCACCTGTTTTGCGTAACTTAATCGTCGCAAAAGGGGTATCAAGGTCATCATGGATAACAATCAAATTTTCGGGTGGGATGTCATAATAATCCATCAATGGACGAACAGACTCTCCACTGAGGTTCATGAATGTCAGGGGTTTGACAAGTTTGACTTTTTTCCCTTTTATCATCCCATCCCATGTAATAGCGCGTTTTTCATCACGACCACCACCCATGTTATAGCGTTTGACGAGTTCATCAATGACCCACCAACCGACATTGTGACGTGTTTTTTCGTATTTAGCACCGGGATTCCCCAGTCCAACAATCAGATATTTATCTGCCATATTTGCCTCTATATTGTGTTGTTCATTTATTATGCTATCAAAGGTTCATAACAGTTGACAAGCGGTGAACTATATTATTCAAGATTTATTCACTTTTTGGATTGGCGAGATTAGATAGATGCCAAGTGATATATATACTTAGGAAGTTAACGATATAATGCACCATCTGCATAAAGGACATGGGTTGGGTACGATACCATTGATTGATAATATCAATAATTGGTTTTTGTGGTGGTGTATCCTTACCGAACACTAGATAACAAGGCGACGATAGTGTAATTATCATCGGCAAGCCTAATCCATCGTTAAATTTATAATGCCAGAGTGTGATACTTTTTGCTGTAAGCTTTTCTATTGTACCTTTATATTCCCACGCTCCCCATTGAATCACGATGTTGATCTTTTCGGCAATGTTTGATTGTGGATGAACTTGTATCCAAATCCGTCCGCTATAATCTGCTGGATGAGCATATTCCCATCGTGTTTGATATGAGGTGCTTGGGACAAGATTGTTTTTTAGGGTTTGTCTATCTTCTTCTGCCTGTAGGATAAGCTGTTGTGCATCTAAAGTTAGGGCATCTGCAAATAAATTGAGTTCATCATCAGGTGGGATTTTTTCACCATGCTCAATACGGTGGATGGTTGCTGCGCTCATCCCCACTAAATCCCCAAGAACTGTTTGTGACCAGCCTTTACGTTTACGTCTTTCTTTGATGATAGACCCTAATTGCACGATAATAACCTATGTTGAAAATTTCTGAAAATTTTTGTTCATCGCTTGAAAATTATAAATAGCATTTGATGTTATTGTAAGTGTGTGAGGTGGTAACACCAATCTTCATTTATTTAACTGAGTAATACTCAGATTATGGAGAAAATAACATGGCTAAAAAACCAGCGACCCCAGCTAATAAACAGGGCGATAAAAAACCAGCAACCCCTGCTAAAAAGCAACAACGCAAACCACGCGCCAAATAAATAAGCGCGACAACTTTAAAAATTAAATAAAATGCCTATGAGACGATCTCTCATAGGCATTTTGCTAAACGATACTATGTATCTCTAAACTTTGAACAGTGTCTGTAATGATGTCTGCAATCGTATATCCACGCCATACAGGACCTGGATTACAAACTTGTGTTTGACCAATTGTATCAATCCCAATAGCTTCATGAATGTGACCCGTAAAGCAAATAAGTGGCTGGTGTTTTTCAATATATGCCCGTACTGCATGACTGCCGACTTGTCGACCATCATAGAGTCTATCGTTCAGTGTGCCATGGGGTGGTTGATGACTGACTAGTACTTGGGGTATCTCGGGGTTGAGTCCTTCCACAGCCGAGACTAATATCCGTTCAAGTTCGTCCTCACTATATACATACGAGCCTGCGAAGGGTAATGCGCCACCAACTCCTACAAAAGCAATACCATCAATCACGCGATGGCTTTTATGAATATTATAGCCTCGCTCATCGGTATAAGAGACAATTGCATCCGTATCCATATTCCCAGGAATCGTCAAAATATTTGGGTTGTATTTAGCGATTTCGTTTAAGACCATCTTTGCGCTATCTAGGTCACCATTGGTTAAATCACCAGCTAGAATCACAAGGTCGGCTGATTTGATTTTATCGACATAGGGCTTCATCTTGTCAACGCGCCCGTGTATGTCTGGGATGGTAATAATTTTCATTTTTAGTCCATTATGTGAAAAAATTATGACTTCGTAATCATAGCACAAAGCATAAACTATTGGGTATGATAGTGTATTATATGTTAGTGTATCGAAGTTGGTTGAAATTCAGAAAAACTCATTTTAATAGGGCATTGTTATTGGTTTTTTGTTATCGGCAATTGGTAAATGATGCCGTAAAGTTCTGTGATTTGCCAACAACCAACAACGAAGCACCAAAAACATGACATAAAATCTGCTGACACTCATATGTGGAATTAAAAAGTTCAACCGAAATAGATACAGCATATATAATATTGACCCACAAAAAGGCTAATAATGAAATTTAATAATCAACTGCCCGAAAGTGTGACTTCATCAGGGCAACCGCCTTATATTTTGGCACATCGGGGATGTCGT
Organism: uncultured Anaerolineaceae bacterium; assembly: GCA_964352825.1. Classification (GTDB taxonomy): domain Bacteria; phylum Chloroflexota; class Anaerolineae; order Aggregatilineales; family Phototrophicaceae; genus UBA6055. The sequence continues at coordinate 69,312 of CAYGTY010000003.1, read as the reverse complement.
GAGCTTGCACCAGAGAATAGTATGGCGAGCTTTGACCTTGCATTAGAGCAGGGAGCACATGCACTCGAAACAGATTTGCATGTCACCAAAGACCGTCAGATTATCTGCTTTCATGATGACACACTTGACCGCATGACAGACAGCACAGGCAATGTTGCTGATATGACATTAGCTGAAATCAAACAACTGACATTAACGGGTGGTAACTGCATAGACGATTATCCACCACAGACGATTCCGACACTCGATGAGTTATTTACAGCTTATAAAGACCGCGCCTATTTTTTGCTTGAACTTAAATCGCCATCATGGACAACGCAAGCCGATATTGAGCTTTTGTATGAGGTGATTCACCGCCATGAGATGCTGGATAAATTGACTGTGGCTTCTTTTGGGCAGGATATTCTCGATGCTGTTCATCAGTATTCACCTGATGTTCATCGCGGACCGATTAG
>CAYGTY010000003.1:64812-68757 GCA_964352825.1 uncultured Anaerolineaceae bacterium | reverse complement strand
CCGTCGGGGTCAGTTGCCCAGCCTGCACCACCGAGTTCGACATGGTCAGCTTGTCCAGCATGATTCGATGAGAGGCAATATGCACCTGCGATTACGCCTGCGGTACGTCCACCTGCTAGCCATTTATCATTGGTTGAAAGCGGCGTACTGCGTGGATTGACGATGAGATGAACTCCAGCTTGACCATACTCACGGGCATGTTGCATAAACCAGATTTCAGTACAAATCATCACGCCGATATTAAAATCATTGACTGTCACAGGCTGAAACTCAATTGGGGCGCGGTCATACCATGTGGCTTCCCAATAGCCATCGTCATCGGGTAGATAAGTTTTACTATGTACCCACGCAATCCCATTTTCAGGTGTCCAGACATAAGCGACGTTATAGCGTTTCCTCTCAATATTACGCGGAGCAGTCCCTATGATAATTGGCACATTAAGCTCAGGTAATCGTTTTAGCCATATTTCGTGTGCATCAACCGCTTGTTCCCATATTTCATCATCAGTTGTTTGTGTGGTACAGAACCATTTTGAAAATGTCATTTCGGGTAATAACACAAATTCGCTGTTATGAATTTGGATGTGGTCAATGAGATCTGCCCAATCGGCTTCAAGGTTTTGATGATTGAGTTGGGTAATAGTCGCTTTCATGAGGTATCCTTGCCTGTGTCAACGTAAACCGATATTAACATAAAGCAGAGGAAGCGTCACATAAATGAATATTGGGGCGAATCACGGTTCACCCCAATAAAAGCCCTATGCTAATTCACGTTGTTGGCTGAATTGTGTCTCATACAAGTTGGCATAAAGTCCATTTTCTGCCAATAGTTCATCATGTGTGCCTTGCTCGACAATCTGCCCTCTATCCATCACGAGGATTTGGTCAGCGGCGAGAATCGTACTGAGGCGGTGAGCGATGACGATACTGGTGCGACCTTCCATGATTCGGCTGAGTGCATCTTGAATCAGAGCTTCTGATTGGCTATCAAGATGGCTCGTTGCTTCATCTAAGACCAGAATGCGTGGATTTTTCAAGATAACCCGTGCAATCGCAATCCGTTGTTTTTCACCACCACTCAGGCGATACCCACGTTCTCCAACAATCGAATCATAGCCATCTTCTAAGCCCATAATAAACTCATGGATGTTGGCGGCTTTGGCAGCAGCTTCAATTTCTTCATGGGTGGCATCAGGTTTTGCATAAAGCATATTGGTGCGAATCGTATCGTGGAACAAGTAAGTTTCCTGTGTCACCATACCGATACTTTCTGCTAGTGAGTTTAGTGTGACATCCCGTAAATCATGTCCGTCAATGGTGATGCGACCTTGTGATGGATCATAGAGGCGTGGAATCAAGTAGGTCATGGTGGTTTTACCTGCACCACTTGGTCCGACTAATGCGACCAGTTGCCCCGATTTGATATGGAATGAAATATCGGTCAACGCTAATTCACGTGCTTGATGAACTTTTGGTGTCGATTGATTGTCTTTCCCATTCTGTGGTTTGGCATCATCACCTGAAAGGGTCGCCTTAACATTATCCATGCGTCCGACACGTTCTACATCGCTTAGGAGTAGGCTCTCATCCACATCATAATTGAAGGTAACATTATCAAAAACGACATCGCCTTCAACCGTCTCAAGATTTACAGCATCATCTTTTTCAGGGATTTCTAAAGGGAGGTCGATAATTTCAAAGACACGCTCGAAGCTAACAACCGACTGTGCAAAATCTACAGGAGCGTTGGTGAGTGCTTGTAATGGGGTATAGAGCTGTGTGAGATATGTCCCGAAAGCTACGATTGTACCGACTGTAAAGGCATCTTGAATCACGAGGATACCACCCACCCAATAAACAATCGCTGTGCCGATGACACTAACCAGACTAATCATCACGAAAAATTGACTGCCTGTTACTGCACGTTCAATCCCCGCATCACGAACATCTGCTGCACGAGTGTCAAAGCGTTCAACTTCAGTATCAATACGTCCAAATAACTTGACCAGTAATGCACCACTGATATTGAGTGTCTCGTTCATCATCGCATTCATCTGTGCGTTATAGGTCATTTGCCTGCGTGCAATCTCTTGTAGTGTTTTGCCTAAACGACGGGCAATAACAATAAAGAAGGGGAGAACCAATACACCTAAAATCGTTAATCGCCATTCTAGCGTGAGCATGACAGCCATCGTCGCAATCACTGTGATGATATTGGTGATAATGGCAACAATCGTATTGCTAATGGCATTTTGTGCGCCGACAACATCATTGTTCAAGCGACTCATCAATTCACCTGTTTTGGTGTTCGTAAAGAAGCGCAAGGACATGCGTTGTAAATGCTGGTAGAGTGATACACGTAAATCGTAAATCACGCCTTCGCCAATTGCAGAATTGAGCTTACGCTGAACAATCCGTATCGCGCCACTGACAATTGGGATTAATACCAAACCGAGTGCAAGGACATTTAATTTTTCGATGTCCTTATCTAATAATGCACCATCAATGATTTCTCTGAAAATTAAGGGATTAAGCAAACCGAGGAAGGTTGTTATCAAGATGGTGACAAGCATCCCGATAATTTCTCTGCGATAAGGGTTTGCATACGTCAATACACGCATTAATAAAGAGCGCGTTACTTTTGGTTTTTCGACTTGACCACTATTGCGGATATAACTCCACCAACCGCCACCATTCATCATAAGCATTTAATCCTGTCTCTATTTGGGTTACATAGATTAAGGATACTTGAAAAAGCCTAAATTTGACTACTGCACATATGATTAGGGAAACTAATCCATTGGTTAGCAGAGTGTGTACTTTAGGACAGTAGGGAGATGTTGATATTATTCAGCCCCATACAAAGTTGCGATACGTCGTGTCGGGGCAGTATTATCAATGAGGTTTAGTGGTGCATACCCTGATAATTCTTCATCACTTTCTATCAGTATTAGCTCACCTGCTTTGGTGATGTTAAAAATAATCATTTGTTCATAGGGAATCGGCAAGTCGATATTGAGAAAATTGCTTGCTCTTATATCCATTCCCTCTGTCGTGAAATCACATGTTAAGTAATCTCGAAAACAGATAACCCCGCCTTTGACCTGTTCATAATCCTCGTAAATAAACTGTAGCATCGGTGTAAATAGAACTGGCTTTTGTATTTCACCAATCGGGAGTCGTGTGTTGTTTCCGTTAGACGGGGTCTTGATAATAATGTAGGCAGGCTGGTTTAACGCTGGAACTGCTGATGTGATTTGTCGAGCTAAACTTTCTTGTTGTTCTGATATTTCTAGGTACTCGTTATGGGTTTTATTTGCAAAAACAGTGCTGAGTCCCATCAAAATACTAAACAATAATAAGACCAAATAGCGAAAAATATTCTTTGATAATGCGATGTAGAGGGCATAGATAAGTGTGGTAATGACAATTACAACGCCGACGGATGATAACAAATAAACACGGAAGTTGGTCAGAACATGGGTACGCGATGATAGAAACATTGCATATCCAGCTAAAACAGCGATGCCACCCAATATCAATGCCCAGCCCAAGCGTTTGAGTGTGGGGCGAGAAAGACTGATGTTCTCTTGGTGCCGTGTCAAAAAGATACTCCCTATCAATGTAACAAGAAGCGAAGCAATAAAGACAAATAAATCGCTGCTGGTGGCTTGCGTTAGAAAATAATCAATAATATCTCGCCATGCTGTAATGAAATTATGCTCATAGAGATTATAAATGTTGCGTAGATATTCTCGTATTGTATATGAAGCAATAGCTGTCCGTTGCCAACTGGTTTGAACAATCAGGATGAGATAAATAGAGTAAGAAAATGTAATAGCTGGAACAATATAAAATAAGATTGTTGTGGTTATAAATCGGCGTGATAAACGTTTTTCCCAGAGAAGAATAATGAGTGGTGTAATGAAGAAGATGGGATAACCT
>CAYGTY010000003.1:0-64712 GCA_964352825.1 uncultured Anaerolineaceae bacterium | reverse complement strand
GCTGTGGGTAGAAGGTAATACTTTACCCACAGAACATATCAAATTACAAGAACATTGTGAAGATAAAGTCTATCTGTCCATTGCTAACCCACGAATGATAGCACGCGCATCATTTAAGCTGGGGGCAAATAATATTTCGCGCCCTTCGACTGTTCCGCCTAATGTTTTTTGGAGCGTTTGGTAGATGGTTTTCATTGTACCGTTTGCACCTACAACTACCCGCGCTCCTTCATTTGATCGTGCTTCACCAGAGCCAAGCAATGTTTTTGCGGCATTTAGAAAATCTTTTGGGATAGATGTTCCTTCTAGGTCAATGATGAGGTCTACAAAGTGTTCGACACTACCAATGAGGGAATCTGCCTTTTGTACGGCATTCTCCAAGTCATCCCATGACCATTCACTTTCAAACTCTAACATTACAATGCTTTTTTTCTTATTATCCCAGCGTGTCACAATTGCCATAATCTTATTTCCTATAACTGTGCTAAGACGATATATCAGTATGTACGTAAATTAACCCAAGATGTTGTTTAGGGTTATGATGCTTTTAAAATATCACAAATTCCTATCAGATGACAATTCTATAGTGATGAGTAATTTATAATTAACTTTCTGAAATTTGAAAAGGTAAGGGTTGTGATGCACTCACATCATTGATGCGAAGCTCAACACTCCATATTCCAGGGACAAATTCTGCGTCAGTTTGGTCTATGAAGAACCAGATGCAACTCCCGTCAATTATTGTCTCTGTTTGAAAGCTGAAAAATGCAACTTCTGTACCATTACTTTGCCAAGTTGATGTGATATTTGCTCCAGCAGGAATATTATAAGCTGTTGCAACGACATATATTTCTGTTGAATTGGGTGTAAGGCGCGGGTTTGTATCTCTTGCACAATCATTATCGTTCACACCAGATGCCAGAACAATATTTTCCATACGCGGTTGTTGATTGCTGGCTTCAGTTGCTTCTAGCGTGATTTGTACTCGTGTACCATCTACGTTGACGTCCTCTGTGACAAGCGGTTGTGGGGCAGGTGAAATGGCAACATTGATAGGTGATGTGGGTTGTGGTGTGAATGTCGGGAAGTTTCCTGATAGAGGTAGATTGCTATTAAGAAAAACACTATCTGTTCCGAGCGCAACCAATGTCGCACGCATAAATAAACCTTGCTGCTCTATGTCGACGACCCGTGTGCTTGCATAATCCAATGTTGTTTGTAAGCGCGCCCGACTGACAGTTGCTGTACTTCGAATATTAGAGATTTCTGTATTTGCCACTTCATTTTGTGCGACGAGTGTCAGTTGTTCATTCCCGGTGCTACAAGCCGAAAGTATGAAGAGAGCAATAGTTGAGACGATAAATAAACTATGTTGAGTGCTGATTGCTAATATATTGTTCCAATGCACTGAATATAACCTTCTAAGCACTTTATGGGAGAATCAAATAATACATTCGATTATACCCTAAATGCAAAGCCACCTCACGTGTTAGGTGAAGTGGCTTTTTTTAGTGGAAGCGCCGGGGACCTGCCCCCCGGGTCCGCTGGTTTCGACTCTCGCACGTCTACAAGTATAGTCCCCCGTATAGTTTCGCTTTGGGTAGCCCCGGAGAACGTGGTACACCCATCACTAGCCAGATAAGTCTTGACACTGCCGTATCGGCGTAAACAGTGAGCACCCTTACTTTTTATGACACTCTTTACTCGTCGCGTAGGGAGTCGACCAAGTAAGAGCGGAAGGGGACGCTATGCCCCTACTACCTCATCACAGTTACTTACGCAGCTGCGAGGGCAAAGTTATTATCTTCTGCACCTATGTGCTTGCCAGTTTTACGTGTTAGTGGACACCACGACTTGCAGTGCGGCTTCATCCGCCAACGTCGAATCTAGTTCGCCCCCATGGGGTCAATGATAAATATTAAAACTAAATTCACCATCTAATAAAACTATACCATAAAGGGTCATGCGTGTTAAGAGGGGTTTAAATCAGAATTGTGATAGAAATTACTCTTCATGGAGACGCGGTAATGTTATCTCAAATGTTGTTCCAACCGCTACTTGGCTTTCGACGGTGATTTTCCCTTGGTGCAATTCAATGATACGTTTGGTGATAGATAATCCTAATCCGCCACTGCCTGTATTACTTTTGCGAGATGGGTCAACCCGATAAAATCTATCAAAAATATGTGGAAGGTGTTCAGCAGATATACCAATACCGCTATCCACTATTTGTATGATTGCATAATCCTCAGTGGCTGTAAGTTGAAGTTGTATTTCTCCAGTTTCTGGCGTATGAGATATGGCGTTAATCATGACGGTACTAATCGTTTTTGTTATCATGTCTGAATTCCCATAAATCATTATGGGGCAATCTCCGTTGATTATATACTCTAGGTTTTGACCTGTTAATTCTGCGTTGAAAGTGGGGCGGGTTCGTTGAATTAATTTACATAAGTCAATGGGTTCAAGTTCATCATTGTGAAGTTTTGTAATTGTACTTAACTGGAATATCTCAACAATATTATTGATCATTTGGTGTAAACGTTTAGATTGTTTATCAATTTGGCTGAGGTGTTTGATAATATTAGGGTTATCTTTATCGACATAATATTCTAGTAATTCACCACTTGATTGAATAACACTGAGGGGGGTTTTGAGGTCGTGCGTAACATTTCTTATAAGCGACTCTATTGTTTGCATCTGCATTTGTGCTCTTGCTAATTCAACTTCTTGTTTTAGACGAGCTGCACGTTCAATTGCATATAAAATAGACCGCTCTAAGGCATTTTGAAGATGTTCTCCCTTAATTAAATAGTCCTGCGCGCCTGCACGGACAGCATCTGCCGCCACTTCTTGAATATCAAGTCCTGTGAGAATAATGATAGGTGTGGGTTGACATACTTTGCTAATGTCTAAAAACGTATCTAAACCACTTGAATCGGGCAAAGTTAAATCTAATAAAATAACATCAAATTTATCCGTATCAATAAGTTGCTTGGCTTCGCTCAGTGTTACACAAGTGGATATGATAAAGTGTATTGCTGGGTTGCGACTCAAGTATTTTTTGATGATGAATTGGTCGCCAATATTATCTTCGACGAGGAGTATGTTGAGATTAGTATACATGAGATGACTCAGTCTGTATTATTTATTTGGTAATTTGACGACGGTGAACCAAAAATCTTGAATTTGAGTTACCACATCAAAAAATTGTGATACATCAACAGGTTTAACGATGTATCCATTTGCATAGTGGTCATAGGTCTCGTTGACATCTTTCTCGGATGATGATGTGGTGAGTATGACAACGGGTATACGCTTTAATCTTTCACTTGTTTTAACAAATTCTAATACCTCATGCCCATTGACGCGAGGTAAGTTGAGATCCAGTAGGATTAAATCTGGTAGTTCTGTATCGGGTAATTGTAAATACTCAATAGCTTTTTCACCATCACGCATAATATACAAGTCGTTTTTTATCCGACCACGTTCTAATGCTTTTTGTGTGAGTAAAATATCACCTTCGCTATCTTCTACTAATAAGATGTTGATTGGCTTCATTCGATGACCTTTTTTATATTTTGGGTAAGGTAAAATAAAATGTTGTGCCTTTATCAAGCTCAGAGTCTATCCATATATCTCCTTGGTGTTGTAAAACAACTTTTTGGCAAACTGCTAAACCAATACCTGTTCCAGAATAAACTTCCCTGGTATGTAAACGCTGGAAAATTTGAAAAACTTTTTCGTGAAATTTAGGGTCAATGCCTATACCATTATCTTGGATGGCAAATTGCCAATAATGGTCAATCTCTTGTACAGATATATTGATTTCGGCTTGTGTATCTTCTTTTTGAAACTTGATTGCATTTGAAATTAAATTTTGCAAGAGCTGTATGAGTTGACCGGAATTGCCTGATACCGTTGGTAAATGTTCTGGGTAGGTGATTTCTGCATTAGAATCTTGAATATAAATATGAAGGTTCTGTATCGCATCAGCAATTACTTGTGACATATCTACTGATGTAAAAGGTTGAATTTTTGTCATGATTCGTGAATATAATAATAAGTCTTCAATCAAGATTTTCATCCGCTTTGCGCCATCTACTGCGAAATTGATATACTGATCTGCTTCTTCTGATAGTTGACCACTATATTCATCACTTAACAATCCTAGGAAACTTGTCACCATACGCAGTGGCTCTTGTAAATCATGTGAGGCAACATAGGCAAATCGTTCCAGTTCTTTATTTGACCGTATTAGCTCTTCTCGTAACTCGACCATTTCTGTTACATCATGCCCTTCGGGGATTAATTGAATGACTTTTCCTGTTTCATCGAATACAGGTTTTATCGACAAGTCAATCGTAATTTCTCTACTATTGCTAATAACATCAACAGTATAGCGGACAATTTCACCTGTTCTTGCACGCTCGATTGCAGATTTAAGCATATCTTGTGTTTCTTCACTTTTTGACCATAATACCATTTCCCAAAAAGGTTTACCTATGACATCCTCCCTGTTGACCCCTGTGAATTGTAACGTTGTTTGGTTGATGTCCAGAAGTATACCGTCAGGATTCATGAAGCCGATAAACTGGAAGGTGTTGTTGAAGATGGCTTTAGGACGAGCCTCTGTAAATTCCAGTCGTGTACGGGTCTCTTCATATTCTGTTACGTCACGACTAACAATGACTCCAGCAATGACATTTCCATGCTCATCAAGTACAGGGCTTCCATAATTGTGGTAAATACGATGCGTTGTTTCTTCGACACGTGTGAAGAAAATCGTCTCGCCTTGCAAAATTTGTTGGTAGTATGGATAAAGGAATTCGTAACTTGCTGGTGGAACAATATCTTTTAAGTTTTTGCCTGCCATGAGGGCTGGATCATAATTTGCTTTGCGTAATGTTGAACCATCTGCCAATAAAAAATTCATATCCATATCAAATAAAAATGCAGAAAAGTCTGGCAGGTTGCGTAATAACATCTGTTGTAACTCGATTTGTTGTTGTAGACGTTTTTCTGCTTCAACTAACTCTGTTTCAATCTCAGTAAACATGATAATCCCACCGAGTTCTCCGTCATCGGTGTTCCATGGTTGGATTTCCCATGATACATAATCAACTGAGCCGTCTAATCTAACAAAAACATCTTGCTTTTTACCACGTGTTGCCCCTGCAAGGCAGGCTTGATGAATATCTTTCCATTCTTGTGTGATATCTGGAAATATTTCGTAGTGTGACTTTCCAATAATATCTTGTTGTTCTAATCCATAATCTCGCATCCAACGTTCTGATACGATGATATAGTGCAGATTGGTGTCAAGAACAGCAATGGCGGCAGGTGTTGCCTTAATTATGAGTTCGGTTAACTTCATCGAGTTTACCTAGTATTGTTAAGGTATTTAGTTTATATAGATATTTAACCACTCTATTTTGTCTATGTGTGTTGACTTTAGGTGTGAATATTCATACTTATGCGCGTTTCTTTCAACCATCATCCTGCCTATATTAGGTTGAATGCGGTATGATAGGAATATATTGATATAACTAATGAAAGGTCTCTGACGTGGCGGTTGATGTTTTGATTATTGGTGCTGGACTGTCAGGTTTGATGGCGGCACATACGCTGAAAGATAGTGGATATTCTGTTCAGTTAATTGATAAGGGACGCAGTGTCGGCGGACGATTGGCAACACGACGTGTAGGAGAGGGTGGTCTAGCTGATCATGGCGCACAATTTTTCACTGTCCGTACTGATACATTACGTGATTATGTTGAGCAATGGGAAGCTGATGATCTTGTTTCTATATGGGGTACAGGTTGGTCTGATGGAAGCCTAAAAAGAACAGCGGGTGATGGTCATCCACGTTATATTGTAAACGGTGGTATGAACCAATTAGCGAAGCACCTTGCACAAGGGCTAGATATTGTTGTCAACCGTCGCATTACGTCGATTGAGCTTGATGATAATACCTGGACGATTGTTGACGGCGATAGTGATGTCTATACAGGTCGTGCTTTATTGATGACTCCACCGATGCCACAATCATTAGAACTTCTAAATTCTAGTAATATCCAAATGGATTCCGCTGATTTAATTGCGCTACAAAAAATTCAATTTGGTCCGTGTTTATGTGGCATTCACGAGATTGATGGCGATATTGACTTGCCTGCCCCAGGGGCTATTCAAAACTTTCAAAGTGATGTGTATTGGGTGGCGGATAATCAAGCTAAGGGTATTTCTGAGCTAAGAATTGTGACAAGCCATGCAAATGCAAAATATAGTCGTCAAAATTGGGATGCGCCTGAAGCCGATATTATCGCGGAATTAGAGTCGGCTGTAAAACCTTATCTTGTCGAGGGCGCTAGTATTAAAAGTACACAATTGAAAAAGTGGCGATATTCAGTGCCTTTGACGACATATCCCCAAGAATATCTAATGGCTAAAGATTTACCTAACCTTGTATTTGCGGGTGATGCTTTTGGTGGACGTGGACGTATTGAAGGTGCTTTTGCATCAGGTATTTCTGCTGGTCAGGCTATTGCTGAATCATTAAGCTAATTTATGATAAGAGTAGAGGGTGACTTCTACTCTTTTCCTCTTAAATTGTCTCATTATATATGCACAACTTATTCATTTAATGCTCATGGCTTAGCGTTAGCATTACCCGGTTAGCATACTCATTATGATATAGGGAGTCTCATAGATGAAAAATAGTAGCTTATTCACCGTGTTTATGGTGGTGTTTATCGGTTTAATGGGATTTAGTTTTTTCATCCCAATTTTACCATTCCTTGCAATTGATTATGGTGCAAACGAACTTGTGTTGGGGTTGTTGTTATCCTCTTATGCACTCGCTCAGTTATTTGGTGCGCCCATATTAGGACGTTTATCAGACCAATATGGGCGTCGTCCAATACTTTTGATTAGTGCTTTTGGTACATTTGTTAGCTTATTGATGCTGGCATTTGGTCAATCGCTATTGGTCTTATTTGCATCCCGTATTCTTGATGGAATGACGGGTGGGAATATCTCAGTTGCACAAGCCTATATTACAGATATTACAGATGATGAAAACCGCGCAAAAGGCTTAGGTTTGTTAGGGGCAGCCTTTGGTCTAGGATTCATAATTGGTCCTGCACTGGGAGGTATCTTAAGTGGGATTGGTGAAGCGACTGTTAATCCTGCGCTTGCTGAGGGTGGTGCGAGCTTTTTCCAACAATTTGATTGGAAATATACCTTACCGGGTTTAGGAGCAGCGTTAATTGGTTTGATTAATGTCTTGCAGATTTTGTTTACCTTGCCAGAATCACTTACAGAAGAACGTCGTGAAGAAATTCGTCAATCACAAGAAGGGCAACCCAAGCGTCGTGCATTTTCTGTCTCAGCAATTTGGGAAGCGACTAAACGTCCACAAGTCGGTCCATTACTGAATATGCGCTTGTTCTTTGGGATGGCTTTCTCGATGTTTCAAGCAGCTTTTCCTTTATATGCGGCAGTGCAACTGGGCTTAGGTGCAACAGAAACAGCGTTTATCCTAACTTATGTGGGTGTACTTGCTGTGATTGTTCAAGGATATGCTGTCGGTAAACTATCCGCACGCTATGACGATAAAACCATGTTAATGATTTCATCTGTTATGATGTCATTTGGCTTAATCGGCTGGGGATTGAGCTTTAATGTTCCTGTGTTGCTTGTTGTCCTTATACCGATTTCAATTTCTGGTGGTATCTTCAATACAGTGATTAACTCTGCCTTGACGAAATCAGCATCGCGCCAAGAATCTGGCAGTATATTAGGCATTGGTGCATCACTTGAGAGTCTAACACGGGTTATTGCTCCGATTTTAGGAAACTCATTGATAGCCTTTGGAGCATGGTTACCGGGGATTGTTGGTGGTGTCATGACTGGCGCAACAACAATCTATGTCTATCAACGTATTTTTAAAGCCGATGCTGACAAACCGAAAAATGATTTAGCATCAGAGGAGATATAGAATAGATGCACTTGTTAAGGTCATATTGGAAACGAATTTTAACAGTTATTCTCTTTGTGTTTGTATTCGCAATGGCTGGCTTTTATATCTGGGCAAGTACACCAGCAGGTGAACTGCTGCCCACTGCTTTAGAGGCGCTTGAATCGAATGATGTGGTAACTGTTTCGCGCGATGAATGGTTAGTGTTTGATTCTGTATCAGGAACAGCAACAACAGGTTTTATCTTTTACCCAGGGGGACGGGTGCTAGCTGATGCTTATGCACCACTCGGTCAAGCGATTGCAGAAGAAGGGTACATGGCTGTCTTTGTACCAATGCCTCTCAATCTCGCAATACTCAACGTGGAAGGGGCGAATGATGTTATCTCGGCTTTCCCTGATATTGACTCATGGGCGATTGGTGGACATTCACTCGGTGGGGCAATGGCGGCACGTTATGCTTATAATTTCCCAGATGCTGTTGATGGATTGGTGATTATGGCAGCATTCCCTGAAGCACAATTTGACTTTACAGAGCGAGATATTGTTGTTGCCTCTATCTATGGTGAGTTAGATGGGCTTGCGACAGTGCAAGAGGTTGAAGCCTCTGCCCAACTACTTCCTGAAGATACTGATTTTGTTCTCATCGAAGGTGGAAATCATGCTCAGTTTGGCTGGTATGGCGCACAAGATGGGGATAATGACGCGACCGTCTCCCGTGAAGAACAGTACGAACAGATTGTGGATGCAACATTAAATGTTTTGAAAGCGATTAGCGAATAAGCTCATCAAATTCTTCTCGGGTTAGCCCGAAGATAAGCTCATCATAATACTGTCCGTCGGTGTATATGTGCCGACGGATACGCCCCTCTTGCTGACAACTAAGACGTTTAGCGTGATGTACCATCGCCTCATTGGTTGCCAGACACTTGATATTGTATTTCTGAAAGCGCATTTCAAAAAACGCATATCGTAGTACAATCACTTTTGCCTCAAAGAAATAACCCTGTCCACGATAGGCACTGTAGATACGACTACCTGTCTCGAATGTGCCATTTTTGTGATTCATGCTGTGGATGTTGATACCACCGATGAGTTCACTTCCCTCTACCGTTTCAATTGAGAACATGATACGTTCGTCTTTGTTATTAAATTCAGCATAGCGTTCAGCAAAGTCTTGTGCGGACTGTTCTGATTTGGGTAAATCTATGCCAGCATTGAGGAAGCGTACGGCTTCACTATCAGACTGTTCCTCGGCTAACCACAGCAGAACATCATCTTTGTGCATTGGTCGCAAACGAACACGGTCACCTTGCCAGTAGTATGTGTTATTTTGTGTTGACATTTCACTAATCTTCTACTAAATCTAAACCTAATCGCCTGCGTTATTAGCCCAATAACTGTAAATTCATCAAACTGAATAATGATGCAGATTATAAGGACGATTATTATTCAACCCAACTGAAATGACCTAGCTTTTCATGGCTTCATATACTTTATTGATGCGACTACTTGCATCTTTTGCCATATCGTTTAGAGCTTCATTATTTGCAAACCCTACCATTTGCTTTGGGTCTAGGAATGATACATAGGTAGTCCCATTTTTTTCGTAGACAATCACGTTACAAGGCAACAACAATCCTATTTCTTGTTCATGTTGGAGTGCTTGATAAGCGAGGTTTGGATTACATGCACCGAGTATAATGTATTTATCTATATTGGCATCTAGTTTTTTCTTCATCGTTGCTTGCATATCAATTTCAGTCAAAATTCCGAAGCCTTGTTCTTTCAAAGCCGCTGTGACTTTGACGATGGCATCTTCATAACTTTCCTTAACTGCGGTACTCATACCATAATGTTGCGTACTCATATTCACCTCTTTTTATATAAATATAGCTGATTTTATCCCTCAAGAGTTGGGCGTACAAGTGGTAAGCTCATGATGTCGCCATCAACCTCTGCAACAATCGTAGAGACCCACATTGGCTTATCTTCAACTAAAATTTGAACCCAATCCCCTGCATTGTTGCGCCCAATGGCTGAAAATTCATCGTCACGAACACCTGCTGCACCAATTGGGAAGTTGGATGTTGGACCAAGGCGAATATTTGCACTTCCTGTTGTGATTGTTGCTGTGAGTTGATTGTCTGAATCGAATAGGATGTTATACCCACCGACCCAACGTGGGACGAGTTGCACGAAGGTATTCCCCGGTTTAAATACAAGTGTTTCGCCCTGAGTTGTGACATAAGTTAAGACATCTTCTTGGGTGTCGCGTTGCCATTCCCCTTCATAATATTGACCATCACGGAATAGAATCGCGCGACCTGAGCCAATGAAATTGAGTGAGTAAGCATAATTCCCTGGTCCCCAATAGCCTTCCGAGACATAGGGCTGGTCGATGTGGTCTTCTTCTACAATGAGAACATTAGCAGCTGAAATTTGCTCTCTGGTTAAGGCTTCATTATGGGGTTCACCGTCTTGCGAGCGTAACCACCGTTGGCTATCTTCATCATAATCCCAAGTGATTGTTGTTTCCACATAGTTAATGGTGATGCTATCGGTTGGTATGCCACCATCAGGAACATCTTCACTGAATGCCATGCCATAAATCGGTTCGTAATCTGTCAGTTTCCCGCGTTCTTTGGCAACTTCGCGCATGGCTGTTGTATCGCCAAATAGCGTCCACTCTAATTTTTCGGATTGTTCAGGATAGCGACAGAGTGCAGGGCAGGGGCTTGTACCACCAAAAGCACGCGGAATGAGGAAGTTGTCGTTCTGGAAGATTGCGAGTGTTCCTTGTGACATCCCTGAATAGACTAGCGTTGCTCGATAAATCCGCAAGAGTTCAAAATCGGATAAGCGCGCACTCCGTATCGGTCCGACGAAATCAACATCTTGACTATAGTAGAGAGCAGAGAAGCGTGTTACACCACCAGCAATCAGTGTTTCCCATACCATATCTGCTGACATTAAGCCTGCTTGTGGACGCACTTCGGCTGGGGCATTAATGACTTTAACCATGAATGGGCGACGGTCTAATATATCAGGGTCATCAACTTCAAGCCCTGTGAGTGGGTTGATACCTTCAGGATATTCATCGGGACCAACAATGTCGTCTTGAGCATAGGTAATAGATAAGGAAAACATCATGAGGATAAGTGTTAAGATGAGGATACGCATACAGCAATCTACCCTTTATATCTATCTAAACAAGTTTATGTTGAGAGTTTAGCATGATTTTACGTTTCTTGTCTTGTGTGACCCTTGAATACCCTTATTGTAGTTCTATACTTCAACAGTTAAAATAAGATTATAAAAGGTTATAAGAGGTGAAGAATGAACGTTAAAGATATACAATTATTATTTGATTACAATTATTGGGCAAATCAATTGATGTTGGAGACAGCATCTAAATTGACCTCTGAGGAGTTGACGCAACCGACTTCTTTTAGTTGGGGAAGTTTACAAGGGACACTTGTTCATATATTGGATTCCGAATATGTGTGGCGTAATTTGTGTTATCACAATCGGTTTACAGGACGATTGGTTGATAGTGAGTCTTTCCCGACGCTTGAGTCCGTGACTAGATATTGGGAACAAGAAGAAGCTCGAATGCGTGACTATATCAATAGCTTGACAGATGATGATATGGAAAGCATTGTTCGGTATGAAGTCCCTGAAGGTGTGCGCGAACGTGTTTTATGGCACTGCTTGATACATTGCGTAAATCATGGGACACAACATCGGGCAGAATGTGCGGCGATGTTAACCGACTTGGGTCATTCGCCCGGTGGAATTGATTTTACATTGTATATGAATCTAAGGGCTAAATAATCTGACTAAATTGACTTGTTGTGTGTCCACATGTTCATGCTATAATTAATCTAATCGTGATTAGATTACGTAAATCGAAGCTTATTATTTGTAAAATATAGTTATTATGGAGTGATGAACCCATGACAGGTCCACAATTTAATTTATCAGAAGAACAAGAAATGCTTGTTAAATTGGCGCGTGACTTCACAGCTGATAATATCATCCCTGTTGCTGCCGAATTTGATGAAAAAGCAATATTTCCCGAAGAGATTTTTCATCAAGCTCGTGAATTAGGTATCGTTAATATGCTCATTCCTGAAGAATTTGGTGGTATGGGTGCATCAGCTTTTGAAGAAACGCTGGTTGGGGAAGAGATTGGCTATGGGTGTACAGGGATTGGGACAAGTATTACAACCAATTCACTGGGTATGCTACCGATTTTGGTTGCTGGCAATGATGAACAGAAGGCTTATTGGCTGGGAGAACGTCTTGGCGAGCAGGGACAGTTTGTATCTTATGGTGTGACGGAAGCCAATGCTGGGTCGAATGTTGCTGGTATCGAAACCCGTGCCGAGAAAAAAGGTGCGGGCTGGATTATCAATGGTAGCAAAACATTCATCACCAACGCCAGCCATGCCAACTTCTTTACTATCTTTGCTAAAACAGACCCATCAGCAGGTCACCGTGGGATGACATGTTTTATTGTTGACCGCGATATGCCGGGGGTTAGCGTCGGTAAAAAGTTTGACAAGCTTGGACAACGTGCATCGGATACAGCCGAAATTGTATTTGAAAATGTTGAAGTCCCAGAAGAAAATATCGTTGGTGGCATCGGGCAAGGGTTTTATATTGCAATGAAGGTATTTGACCATAGTCGCCCTGGGGTAGCTGCTGCTGCTGTCGGCTTACAACGGCGGGCATTAGATGAATGTGTCAAATATGCGGGCGAGCGTGAAGCTTTTGGTGTACCGATTTATCAACATCAGGCGATTGGTCATAAAATTGCAGATATGGCGATAAATTATGAAGCATCGCGTTTATTGACATGGCAAGCAGCATGGCAGGTTGATAATGGTATTTTCAATCCGCGTGTTCCAGCTTATGCAAAAGCATTTGCAGCCGATATGGCGACTCAAACGGCAGTTGATGCGGTTCAGGTATTTGGCGGATATGGTTTTATGAAGGAATATCCTGTAGAAAAACTCCTGCGCGATGTGAAAATCTTCCAAATATATGAAGGCACAAGCGAAATTCAACGCAATATTATTGTGCGTGAATTATTTCGCGGCAATAATTAATTAAATTCTTCAGATACAAATCACTAACCCGACCCCGTACTAAGGTTGGGTTTTCTCTTATTTTATTCATGCTAAACTGAATATATGCAATCTTCATAATTATTATTGCAATATCGAGTATATAATAAATTCAGAACACGTTGATAATGGAATGAGGGCTAGTCATGGATAATAAGGCAAAACATACTAAATTTTTGGGTCCAAAAGAATTTGATAAGCCCAAAATGAAACCTCGCTTGACGGGTGCCTTAGATATAATTACGCCTTGGGTGATAGAATTCCGTGTGGTTGGAACACCTAACATTATTAAAGTCCGTGTGACAGAAGAAATGCTCGTGGGTCGCCCTGACCCGAATAATGATGTTGAGCCTGCAATTGATGTCACACCTCATGGTGGGCATACAATGGGGGTATCACGGCGACACGCAATCATAAGGACAGGCAATAATCGGATTACGATTGAAGACCTCGATAGTGCAAATAATACATATATTAATGAGCACGTATTGGAATCGGGTAAAGAATATCGTATTCGGGATCGTGATATTATCCGTTTGGGGCATATGCGTTTGCAAGTTCACTTTGTGGTCAAACCTTCGACAACTGATGAAACAAATCATAATATTCATCAACAAATGGAAATCCCAAAAATCGGTAATGGTGAACGGATATTGGTTGTTGATGATGATCGTAACATGACGGATGTAATCTCTGTTATTTTACGACATGCTGGATTTACAGCTGTTGTCAAACACTCTGCAACAGATGCTATGACTGAGATTGACAATAATCCACCGAGTGGTATCATCACAGAATTGGTCTTGCCCGATATGAGTGGCATTGATATTATCCGCTATTCTCAGCTAAAAAATGACAAAACTCCGATATTGGTTGTTTCTACCGCGACTGGTGGTTTCCAGATGGGGCAGGCGATTGAGCATGGGATTCAGTTATTTATGGCAAAGCCGATTGCAATTGATGAGTTGATACGGGCTGTTGAAAAAATGAAGATGGAAATTCGTCCTATCTAATTTGTGTAACTTGCCTAAGGATAGTATGAGGTTTGCTTGGTAAATTGCTCTAAATTGCTATTGTCAGTCCCTTGACAGACCTTATTGTGGATGCTATCATTTTAAACCGCACACACAATACATAACCTCTATTGAGGCGCTGTGTATTGAATTGAGCAAATGTGGCGAAAGCGCTTTATAAAATAAGTGGCTCGCCATGGTGAAGTAAAAAGCAGGCGTTCTTTTGTACGCCTTTTTGCTTGTCTAAAAATTGGCGAGTTATTTTAAGTGATTAGTCATGGAGTAGCATATGCCAACAATCAACCAGTTGGTTCGTAAAGGGCGCAAATCTAAGAACAAAAAGACCAAAGCCCCTGCGTTGCAGTACACACTAAATGCGTATAGCCAACGACGTTCACGCCAGAAAAAGGGTGCGCCACAAAAACGTGGTGTTTGCACTCAAGTCAAGACAATGACACCTAAAAAGCCAAACTCTGCATTACGCAAAGTGGCTCGTGTTCGTTTGACTAATGGTATTGAAGTCACGGCTTACATCGGTGGTGAAGGACATAACTTGCAAGAACACAGTGTTGTTCTCGTACGTGGTGGTCGTGTTAAAGACTTACCGGGTGTTCGTTATCATATTGTTCGCGGTACATTGGATACCAATGGTGTTAATGGTCGTGAGCAAGGTCGTAGTAAATATGGTACCAAGCGTACTAAGGGCTAGGGAGTAAGCGATGCCAAGAAGAAATCGTCCGCCAAAACGAGTGCCGGACAATGACGTAAAGTACAATAATCTGCATATTGCAATGTTTATCAATCGTATGATGTACGGTGGTAAAAAGAGTACCGCAACACGGATTATGTACACTGCATTAGAAGCAATCGGTGAACGCACGAAAAAAGATCCGGTTGAAGTGTTTGAAACAGCAATTCGTAATGTTGCACCTACCGTTGAGGTAAAACCAAAACGTGTTGGTGGTTCGACTTACCAAGTTCCGATTGATGTGACCCAAGAGCGTGGTGTTGCGCTGGCAATGCGCTGGCTTATTTCATTCTCACGGGGACGTGGCGGTCGGAGCATGGCAGATAAATTGACAAACGAATTACTTGACGCATATAACGGTCAAGGAAACGCAGTCAAACGTAAAGACGAAACACATCGTATGGCAGAAGCCAACCGCGCTTTTGCACACTTTCGTTAGTTTAAGTATCAAATATATCCCAGTTATAATCTCTGGGAAGTGGATAGGAAATGGCAAAAGAACAAAGCTTCGACCTCAACAAAGTACGTAACATCGGTATTATTGCTCACATTGATGCGGGTAAAACCACTGTTACTGAACGTGTATTATATTATACAGGCATGGTTCACAAAATTGGTGAAACCCATGAAGGTTCAGCAACGACAGATTACATGGAACAAGAGCGTGAACGTGGTATCACGATTACGTCTGCAGCAGTGACAGCAAGTTGGGATGGACATCAGGTTAACATCATTGATACCCCAGGTCACGTTGACTTCACAGCTGAAGTCCAACGGAGTTTGCGTGTGTTAGATGGTGGTGTCGCTATCTTTGATAGTGTCGCTGGTGTTGAACCTCAATCTGAAACCGTATGGCGGCAAGCAACAGAATATAATGTGCCCCGTATGTGCTTTGTGAATAAAATGGATCGTGTTGGTGCAAACTTTGACCGTTGTGTAAGAATGATGGTTGATCGCCTTAATGCGAACCCAGTTGTAATCCAAGTACCGTATGGTAGTGGTGAAGATTTCGGTGGGATTATTGACCTGTTGAAGATGGAACTCATTACTTACCCTAATGAAGATGGTACGGATATTCAACGTCATCCGATTCCAGAAAGCCATCGTGAAATGGCAGAAACTCGCCGCGCAGAAATGATCGAACGGATCGTTGAAAGCGATGAGTTCTTGACCATGAAATATCTTGAAGAAGAAGAAATCACTGATGAAGAAATCATGAGTGCACTTCGCTCAGGAACAATTAAAAACGAGCTTCACCCAGTTCTTTGTGGCTCTGCTTTGAAGAACAAAGGTGTACAGGCAATGCTTGATATGGTTGTTGCATTATTGCCATCCCCATTGGACATCCCTCCTGTAACGGGTGAGGATCCAAAAGATGGTTCAGAAGTGATTCGTCACGCATCTGATGATGAGCCGATGTCCGCATTGGTTTTCAAAATTGTGACTGACCAATACGGTCGCCTCGCATTCACTCGTGTTTATTCTGGTGTTTTGCGTGCAGGTACACAAGTTGTTAATACTGCGAATGGTAAACGTGAGCGTATCGGTCGTATCGTCCGTATGTTTGCTGACCGTCGTGAAGAAGTTAAAGAAGTTCACGCAGGTGATATTGCTGCAGTTATTGGTATGAAGGACACTTTCACCGGTGATACTTTAAGTGCGCCTAATGATCAGATTCTCTTGGAAAATATTACTTTCCCAGAGCCTGTCGTTGAGGTTGCAATCGAGCCAAATACAAAAGCTGACCAAGATAAAATGGGTATGGGCTTGCGGAAATTGGCAGAAGAAGATCCGACCTTCCAGATTGAAGTTGATGACCAATTAGGTCAGACCAAAATCAAAGGTATGGGGGAACTTCACCTTGAAGTGCTTGTGGATCGGTTGATGCGTGAGTATGGTGTAGAAGCAACTGTAGGTCGCCCTCGTGTGGCTTATCGTGAAGCAATCACTCGCTCTGTTGAAATTGATACAACCTTCAAGCGTCAGACAGGTGGTTCCGGACAATATGCACGTTGTGTTGTTCGTTTTGAACCCATGACTGATGAAGAAAAAGAAGAAACAGAAGGTGAATTGCTTTGGGTGGATGCGATTCGTGGTGGCTCTGTTCCACGCGAATATATCCCAGCCGTAAGAAAAGGTATCGCAGGGGCAATGCAAGGTGGTGTTATCGCTGGCTACCCTATCGTATCTTTGAAAGCATCACTCATTGATGGTGCATCTCATGATGTTGATTCAAGTGAAATCGCGTTTACGATTGCTGGGTCGATGTGTCTTAAAGAAGGTGTCCAAAAAGCTGCACCTGTTATTCTTGAACCTTCCATGAAAGTCGAAGTTGTAGTGCCTGATGACTATACAGGTTCTGTTGTCGGTGATATTTCATCCCGTCGTGGTATAATCCAGGGGATGGATTCTCATAGTGATGGAGTCTCTAGCATCAAAGCACAAGTACCGCTTGGTGAAATGTTTGGTTATGCAAATGACCTCCGTAACAATACCCAAGGTCGTGGTAGCTTCAGCATGGAATTTGATATGTATACAATCGCACCTAACAGTATTGCCGAAGAGGTAAAATCTGGGGCGCGATAAAGTAGAAGGCTGGTATTTCACCAGTCTGTAATTCTCGTTCGTTTATTTGTTTAAAATGCAAATCGCCAAGTTTACAAGAGGGATTGTCACATGGCAAAAGGAAAATTCGAGCGTAGCAAACCGCACGTAAATATCGGAACTATTGGTCACGTTGATCACGGTAAAACGACATTAACTGCGGCTATCACCAAAGTCTTGGGTCTAAAA
The DNA here is from genome assembly GCA_964352825.1 of uncultured Anaerolineaceae bacterium. Lineage (GTDB taxonomy): Bacteria > Chloroflexota > Anaerolineae > Aggregatilineales > Phototrophicaceae > UBA6055. The sequence continues at coordinate 47,046 of CAYGTY010000003.1, read as the reverse complement.
GGCTTCGCTAAAAAACAAGACTATGCAGATATTGATAACGCTCCAGAAGAACGTGCACGTGGTATTACAATTAATATCCGTCACGTAGAGTACGAAACAGATTCACGTCACTACGCCCACGTAGATTGCCCTGGTCACCGCGATTATATTAAAAATATGATCACTGGTGCGGCTCAAATGGATGGTGCTATCCTAGTTGTTAGCGCACCAGATGGACCTATGCCACAAACTCGTGAGCACGTTTTGCTTGCAAAACAAGTGGAAGTACCAGCAATGGTTGTCTTCCTTAACAAAACCGACCAAATGGACGATGAAGAACTCATCGAATTGGTCGAAATGGAACTTTCCGAATTATTAGAAAGTTACGAATTTGATCCTGAAACCCCTGTTATCAAGGGTTCCGCACTTGCTGCAACAGAATCTAACAGTGAAGATCCAACAGCGCCAGAATATGCACCTATCCTCGCACTTATGGATAGTGTTGATGAATGGATTCCAACACCACAACGTGATGTTGATAAACCATTCATGATGGCAATTGAAGATGTCTTCTCCATCAAAGGTCGTGGTACTGTTGTAACGGGTAGTGTGGCTCGTGGTACATTGCTCAAAGGTCAAGAAATTGACATCGTCGGGTTACAAGAAAACATTGTTAAAAGCACTGTGACTGGTATCGAAATGTTCAACAAAGAACTCGATTCCGCACAAGCTGGTGATAACGCTGGTATCTTGTTACGCGGTATCGGTCGCGAAGATGTCCAACGTGGTATGGTTATCGCTAAAGTCGGTTCCATCACACCACACAAGAAATTTAAATGTGAAGTTTATGTTCTCCGTAAGGATGAAGGGGGTCGCCACAAAGCGTTCTTCAGTGGCTATCGTCCACAATTCTACATCCGCACAATGGACGTAACCGGTAGCATTACATTACCAGATGGCGTTGAAATGGTAATGCCTGGCGATAACGTCAACCTCGATGTTGAATTGATTACACCAGTAGCACTTGAAAAAGGCTCATCCTTCGCGATTCGTGAAGGTGGTCTGACAGTCGGTGCTGGTCGTATCACTGAAATTCTCGAGTAATTTTGTCATAAGCTAATAAGTAACACGAAGCCGGGTAGCAAAAGTGCCCGGCTTATTTATCGGAGTTGCTTATGGCAGTAGTGTACAGACAAAGGTTTCGGAATGGCAAAAAATAAGATACGTATTCGGCTCAAAGCATATGATCACCGAGTACTAGATCAATCAGCACAACGGATTGTAGAAACTGCGGAACGCACGGGGTCACGGGTAGTTGGTCCAGTACCATTACCTACACGGATTGAACGGTTTACTGTTCGCCGCTCCCCATTCATTGATAAAGACTCGCAGGAACACTTCGAAGTGCGAACACATAAACGTCTAATCGACGTGCTCGATCCAGACAGTAAAACGATTGACACGCTAATGCGCCTCAATCTTCCGGCGGGCGTTGATATCGAAATCAAGATCTAACGCGATTCATCGACAGTTAATGACCCGTCCGCGAGGACGTGTAAGATACAGTAGCAGGGTTGTACACATGTACGATATGTGTTTGAACACCCTAGTGGAGGCTAAATCATGAAGGGCATGATTGGCAAAAAAGTGGGCATGACCCAAGTTTTTGATGAACAAGGGACAGTTATCCCAGTAACGGTTATACAGGCAGGACCTTGCTATATTACGCAAATCCGGTCAGCTGACCGTGATGGTTATGTCTCTGTCCAACTGGGCTATGGCGAAACCAAGCCTAAAAATTTGACCAAAGGTCAACTCGGGCATCTGAAAAAAGCAGATTTGCCTGCCCTTCGACATTTGCGTGAATTCCGTATTGCTAATAGTGCGGATGCAGCGGTCGAAGAGGGACAAGAAATAAAAGTAGATGTATTTGAAGCAGGCGACTTAGTCGATGTTATTGGTGTCAGCAAAGGACGTGGTTTCGCTGGTACAATTAAACGTCACGGGTTTGCTCGTGGTCCAAAAACACATGGTCAGTCTGACCGTATGCGCTCCCCTGGTTCTATCGGGATGTGTGCGGCTCCTGGGCGTACCCTCAAAGGGAAACGCATGGGTGGTCGTATGGGTAATGACCGCGTAACTATCCAGAACTTACCATTGGTTGTTGTGGATGCTGAAAAAAATCTGCTTGCTGTAAAGGGGTCAATCCCTGGTGCAAAGGGCAGTATCGTAATGATTAAGCCCTCGACCAAGAAATAATTATTGGTCGGTAGATTAGGTGAGATAGGAGTTTTCGCGATGGAATTCACAGTAGTGGATACATCTGGCAAAGAAGTCTCTAAAGTAGACTTGCCAGCAGATATATTTGAAGCGAAAATCAATGTTGGTTTGATGCATCAAGCATTTGTCCGTCAAATGGCAAACGCGCGGCAAGGTACACATAGTACATTGTCTCGTGGTGAAATCCGTATGACGGGTGCAAAGTGGTATCGTCAGAAGGGTACTGGGCGTGCGCGTCACGGTGCTCAAAGTGCGCCGATTTTTGTCGGCGGTGGTCGGGCTCATGGTCCGAAACCACGCGACTACTCGAAGAAAATGCCAAAAAAGATGCGTCGTGGTGCAATCCGTTCCGCATTGAGTGCGCTAATAAGAGATAACCAATTGGTGGTTGTCGATAAGTTAGAAGTGGATACCCCAAAAACTAAAGAAGTACGCCAAATGTTAGGCGCAGTCGCTGGTGATCATTCGACACTGGTACTGATTACCGCAGGACAAACGGCGTTACAGAAAAGTGTCAGCAATCTTGATAATGCACATGCGTTGTTGGTCAATTACCTCAACGTGCGCGACTTATTAAAATATGACAAAGTTATCATGACACTCGATACTTTAGATGTGATTAAAAATATTTGGGGCAAGGAGGGGTAAAGATGGCAGAACTGCATCTTTATGATGTGATTCGTCGCCCAGTGATTACGGAAAAATCGACTGCGATGGTTGATGAAGAAAACAAATATGTTTTCGAAGTCGCATCCAATGCGAATAAAATCCAAATCAAAGAGGCGGTTGAAGAAATCTTCGAGTTAGAAGGTCAAGTTTTAAAAGTGAACACAATGGTTATGCCAGCGAAACGTGGTCGCCGTGGTCGGAGATGGTACGTCCGCTCCCGCCAATGGAAAAAAGCGATTGTCACGGTTGAAGATGGCGTAAGTATTGAATTGTTCAATGTCTAGGGAGAATAAACGATGCCAATAAAAGTTTATAAACCCACATCGGCTGGTCGCCGTGACATGACCGGGTATACATTCGAGGAAATCACGAAGAAGAGACCTGAACGTGCGCTGACACAAGCGTTACGTAAAACAGGTGGTCGTAACAACACGGGACGTATTACGGTACGTCATCGTGGTGGTGGTAACAAACGCCGCTATCGTATCATCGACTTCAAACGCGACAAAGAAGATTGCCGTGCAGAAGTGATTGCGATTGAATACGACCCTAACCGCTCTGCTCGTATTGCTCTTTTGCAGTACGAAGATGGAGAAAAGCGTTATATCATTGCGCCAATGGGTGTAACTGTTGGTGATGTAATCGGTAATGGTGAGTTAAGTGTATTGCGCCCCGGCAATAGTCGGGTACTGAAGGATATTCCATTAGGTACAGTTGTACATAATGTGGAATTACGCCCCGGTAAAGGTGCGCAGATTGCTCGCTCTGCTGGTACATCCGCACAGATTCTTGCAACAGATGGAAAGTATGTCACCTTACGCTTGCCTAGCGGCGAAATGCGTATGATACTCGAAACCTGCCGTGCAACAATTGGTCAAGTGGGTAACGCAGAACACTCAAACGTCAAACTCGGTAAAGCGGGTCGTCGTCGGTGGTTGGGTTGGAGACCTTCAGTTCGTGGTACCGCAATGGATCCCGCAAGCCACCCTCATGGTGGTGGTGAAGGTAAAACTGGGATTGGTATGGCTGCACCAAAAACACCTTGGGGTAAGAAAGCACTTGGTGTTCGTACACGCAGCAGCAAACGTACCAACCAATTTATTGTCCGCCGTCGTCGTAAACGTCGCTAATCGGTAGGAGTAGAACTACATGTCACGTTCATTGAAAAAGGGCTATTTCATTAGCCCAAAGCTACTCGCTAAAGTCGAGAAGCTCAACGAACAAAATAAGAAAGTCGTGATTCGGACTTGGAGTCGGGCAAGTACAATCTTCCCGCAAATGGTGGGACACACCATTGCTGTTCACGATGGTCGTCGTCACGTTCCTATCTATATTACAGAAAATATGGTAGGACATAAGCTCGGCGAATTTGCACCGACCCGCACTTTCAAGGGTCACGATGTAGATACGAAACGGTAGAGGATAGTCTAATGGAAGTTCGTGCCATTACAAAACATCTGCCTATCTCTCCACAGAAGCTACGTTTAGTATGCGATAAAGTGCGTGGTATGAATGCGGAAGAAGCAGCTATAGTGTTGCAATTTATGCCACAAAAAGGGTCTGACCTTGTTGCGAAGACTGTGGCATCAGCATTGGCAAATGCGGTCAATAACTTTGACCTCGTGCCAGAGAATATGTATATTTCTCAGATTTATGCTGGTGAAGGACCAACACTCAAACGCTTTAAAGCAGGTGCCCGTGGTCGTTATAAGCCACGTCTGAAACGTACATCTCATCTGTGGGTGATTTTGGCAGAGCGAGAGGAAGAATTGAATGGGTCGTAAGGTAAATCCCAAAGGCTTCCGTCTTAAAATAATTCGTGATTGGGATGCCCGCTGGTATGCAGAGGGCGAACGGTATGTCGAATTATTGATGGAAGACCGTAAAATACGAGAATATATCAAGAAAGAAACTGCCCGCGCGGGTGTATCTGCAATCGAAATTGAACGTCACCCGAACTTGGTGATTATCAATATCCACACAGTACGCCCCGGTCTCATCATTGGTCGCAAGGGTGAAAGCGTGAAAGAACTGCGCCAAAACTTGCAAGATATGACGGGTAAAAAGGTTAAAGTTGAAGTTACAGAAATCGAGAAACCAGACCTTGATTCAACGCTGGTTGCAGAAAATGTTGCTTCCCAATTAATCCGCCGTATTGGTCATAGCCGTGCAATGAAACGTGCGATTATGCAAGCAATGCGCCAAGGTGCAGGCGGTATCCGTATTGAATGCAGTGGTCGTTTAGGTGGGTCAGATATGGCTCGTCGCGAATGGATGTTTGATGGTCGTGTACCACGCAACACCCTTCGTGCTAATATTGACTACGGTTTTGCGGAAGCCCTAACGACCTTTGGTCAAATTGGGGTTAAGGTTTGGATCTATAAAGGGGACATCCTTCCTGAAGAGAAGCAACTCGCCGATAATGAACGTCAGCAAAAACAAGACGCTCGTCGTAGTCGCGAATAGTCCCTGTGCTTAAGGAGCAATCCGCATGTTAATGCCAAAACGTACTAAGTATCGTAAACAGATGCGTGGACGGATGCGTGGTCAAGCAAATCGCGGGGCTGTTGTACAGTTCGGTGATTATGGTTTGCAAGCACTTGAACCTGCTTGGGTTACAAGCCGTCAGATTGAAGCGTGTCGCCGTGCGATGGTTCGGTATATCCGCCGTCGTGGTAAAGTTTGGATACGTATCTTCCCTGATAAACCTGTGACGCAGAAAGCTGCGGAAACCCGTATGGGTAAGGGTAAGGGGTCTGTCGAAAAGTGGGTCTGTGTTGTAAAACCTGGGCGTATCTTGTTCGAAATGAGTGGTGTGCCAGAATCTGATGCTCGTGAAGCCTTGCGTCTTGCGGCACATAAATTGCCAATTAAAACCAAGTTTGTCAAACGCTTCGACCCAATTTCTGGTCGGGAGGTTAACTAATGTATATCGATGAAGTTCGCGATATGTCAACCGAAGATATCCTTGATGCAATCGAAGATGCCAAGGTTGAAATGTATACCTACCGTGTTCAAAAAGAAACGGGTGAGTTACAGGATACGACAGTATTCCGCAAGACACGCCGTGATGTTGCTCGTTTGAAGACCGTTCTTCGCGAACGTGAATTGGCGGCAGCGCTAGTGTCTAATGAGGAAGGATCGTAAGAATGGCTAATAATCGTAAACGTATGGTCGGTACAGTTGTGAGCGATAAGATGGAAAAAACCGTCGTCGTCGCAATCGAAAGCCGCAAAATGCACCCGATTTATAAGAAAGTTGTTTCGTCTACCAATAAATTTATGGCGCATGATGAAACAGGTGCCCCAATCGGAGCAGTTGTACGCATCGTAGAAAGTCGCCCGCTCAGCAAAAAGAAACGCTGGGTGGTAGAAGAAATACTCGAACAACCGGGTACATTGGATTCATAAGGAGAGTCACGATGATTCAGACGGAATCGCGTTTGAAAATTGCTGATAATAGTGGCGCACAAGAGATTCTCGTTATTCGTGTTCTCGGTGGCTCGAAGGTTAAATATGGTTATGTAGGTAACATCGTTGTGGGTGCTGTGAAATCGGCAACGAGTGGTGGTAATGTCAAAAAAGGGCAAGTTGTGCGTGCAGTCATTGTACGGACGAAAAAAGAATTTCGTCGCCCAGATGGATCAACTATCCGTTTTGATGATAATGCTGCTGTTATCTTAGCCGAAGACCTTGAAAACCCACGGGGCACACGTGTCTTCGGTCCAGTTGCGCGTGAATTGCGTGACAAAGGCTTTATGAAGATCGTTTCGCTCGCACCGGAAACGCTATAAGCGAGGTAAGCTAGAATGCAACGAGTAAAACAAGGCGATACAGTTGAAGTAGTCGCAGGAAAAGACAAAGGTTTACGCGGAGAAGTTATGCGCGTTATATCTAAAGAAGATCGTGTGACAATCAATGGTATCAATATCATGAAACGTCACCAGAAGGCTCGTCAGGTCGCTGGTGGACAACAGATTCCAGCACAGATTATCGAATTTGAAGCACCGCTTCATTTGTCAAATGTGATGGTTGTATGTACAAGCTGTGACGAAGCAACACGCGTCGGCTATCGTACAAGCGACGATGGAATCAAAACACGCTATTGCAAAAAGTGCGATAGCGATATCGAGTAGAGACGGAGCGAGGTGAAATATGGAAAACCGCATGTACACCCGCTATGTGGAAGAAGTTATTCCAACATTAACGGATGAATTCGGATATACTAATCCGATGCAAGTCCCTGCGATTAAAAAAATCACCCTGAATATTGGTGTGGGGGAAGCTGTTGACGAACCCAAATCGTTGGATGGAGCTGTCGAAGACCTGCGAATCATCACCGGGCAACAACCCGTTTTGACTCGCGCTCGTAAAAGTATCGCGACTTATAAACTGCGCGAAGGTAAAGCTATTGGTGTTAAAGTCACACTCCGCAAGGAAAAAATGTGGTCATTGTACGACCGTCTGGTCAACATTGCATTGCCCCGTATTCGTGACTTCCGTGGCGTACCCGCTAAGTTAGATGGACGTGGTAACTATACGATTGGTTTACGTGAACAACTTGTTTTCCCCGAGATTGACTTTGACAAAATTGACAAAGTTCGCGGGATGGAAATCACGATTGTAACGTCTGCTAATACAGACGAGGAAGGCCGCCGACTGTTATCACTGCTCGGTATGCCTTTCCAAGAGAAATAAGAGGAATTGTATGGCTAAGAAATGTATGCAATATCGGGAACAACGACGCAAATTTAAAGTTCGCGTTCGTAATCGCTGTAAAGTTTGTGGTCGTCCACGGGCTTATATCCGTCGTTTTGGTTTATGCCGTATTTGCTTCCGCGAGATGGCTCTAAACGGCGAAATTCCCGGCGTTGTAAAATCAAGCTGGTAGGAGGCTGTTGCGGTGTCCAATGTGACAAACGATCCAATAGCGGACATGCTGACACGTATTCGGAATGCGCTGACAGCACGGAAGTTAGAATTGAATATACCAAAATCGAAGATTAAAGTTGAGATTGCACGTATCCTTAAAGAAGAAGGTTACATTGAAGATTATTCGGTAGGGGACGAAAGTCCAATCCCGATGATTAATATCAGTCTCAAGTACTTTGGCTCACGTCGCGAACGTCGCCCCGTGATTACACAGTTGCAACGGGTCAGTAAACCCGGGCGACGTGTTTATCGCAAACGTAGCGAATTGCCAATCGTGTTAAGTGGTACGGGTATCGCAATTGTGACAACCCCAAGTGGCGTGATGACTGCACAGCAGGCACGTCGCAATGGTGTTGGCGGCGAAGTCCTGTGTTATATCTGGTAGGGGAGAATTACCATGTCACGTATCGGTAAACAACCTGTTACAGTGCCTGCAAAGGTCGAGGTCAAGATTCAGAAAAATACTGTGACAGTAAAAGGTCCTAAGGGTGAATTGACTGAAACCTTTAGCCCAGATATTACGATTAAGATGGATGGGAGCGATGTTGTCATTGAACGCCCATCTGATTTGCGCCACCATAAAGCTCTTCACGGCTTGACCCGTGCATTGCTATCAAACATGGTGACGGGTGTCTCGGAAGGTTTTCGTAAAACCTTACGTATCGAAGGTGTTGGTTATCAGGCAACCTTACAAGGTCAAAACCTGCAACTGCGCCTCGGTCATTCACATGAAGTGATTGTTGAACCACCAGCGGATATCTCATTTGATGTTCCAAAAGATTCTCGTGGTACAGTGATTCATGTCGATGGTATTGACAAACAAGTTGTAGGACAGATTGCGGCGAATATTCGTGGTTGGCGACCCCCAGAACCTTACAAAGGTAAAGGCGTTCGCTATATTGATGAACATGTCCGTCGTAAAGCTGGTAAAGCTGGTAAGAAATAGAGGTTGACGAAATGGCTGATTTAGATGGTCGTAAGAAATTTTTAGCCCGTAAGCGTCGGCATCGTCGTGTCCGTAAACATATTTCGGGTACATCACAACGTCCACGGTTGAACATCTTCCGTAGCAATAAAAATATCTTCGTTCAAGTGATCGACGATATTGATGGACGTACCCTTGTATCCTGCTCTACGATTGATAAAGATGTATCTTCACAGTTGGTGGATAAAACCAAAACTGAAGCTGCAAAAATCGTGGGTAAAGTTCTCGGAGAACGTGCCAAAGAAGCGGGTATCACAACGGTTGTTTTTGACCGTGGTGGATTCAAGTATACTGGTCGGGTCGCCGCTGTTGCAGAAGGCGCGCGCGAAGCTGGATTAGAATTTTAAGCGTGGAGTTGAGAAATGGCAGATAGTAGACGACGGGAACCGCGCAAGAAGCAGGAAGAGCGCGAAGAATTTGATGAACGTGTAGTCGATATTCGCCGTGTTGCTAAAGTTATTAAAGGTGGTCGCCGCTTTGCATTTCGTACAGTGGTAGTCGTTGGCGACAACAAAGGCAACATCGGTATTGGGATTGGTAAAGCACGAGCTGTTCCAGATAGCATTCGTAAAGCTGCGGAACGTGCACGCCGTAATATTGAACCTGTAGCAATTTCTGGTTCAACCATCCCTTACACGGTTAACGGACGCTATGGTGGCGCACGAGTCCTGCTCAAACCAGCTGCACCGGGTACTGGTGTTATCGCTGGTGGTGGTGTCCGTGCCGTACTTGAAGTGGTCGGTGTCCGCAATATTTTGACAAAAAGTCAGGGCAGTGCAAATTTGCTGAACGTGACTATGGCGACACTCGATGCACTCAAACAACTACGTAGTTCGGAAGAATTGGCTCAGATGCGCGGTAAAGAAGTGCATGAAGTTGCCCCCGTATGGGAGCGTCGTGCCGGAAAGGGCGCGGATAATGAGTGAGAAAAGCGGTAATCTCTTAAAAGTAACCCTTGTTAAAAGCCCAATTGGTTATAACAAGAAACAAAAAGATACCGTCAAATCGCTAGGTTTACGTCGGATTGGACGTAGCATCCTGATTGGTGACGCACCACAGGTACGTGGCATGATCAATCGGGTCAGCCACCTAGTAGAAGTTGAAGAGGTAACAGAATAATGAAACTACATGATTTGAAACCCGATGAAGGGTCAAAGCGTAAACGCACTCGTGTAGGACGTGGTATTGCGGCTGGTAAGGGTAAAACCGCTGGTCGTGGTACAAAAGGTCAAGGTGCGCGTAGTGGTGGCGGTAAAGGTCCTTATTTTGAGGGTGGTCAGTTACCACTTGTTCGTCGTCTTCCATTCAAACGCGGGTTTACCAATATCTTCGGTATCACTTATCAAGAAGTGAACGTCGATATGCTGGAAACACGCTTTGAAGATGGCGCAGTAGTTAATGGCGAAACATTAGTAGAAGCGGGTCTTATCCGTTCTGCTACTAGCCCACTCAAGGTTTTGGGACGGGGTGAACTAACTAAGAAATTAGAAGTTCATGCCATACTCTTTACCAAAAGTGCTGCTGAAAAAATCGAAAAAGCAGGCGGTAGTGTTGTGAAGCATGACCTGAAAGTTAAAGGTGCTCGCGCTACTGTTAAGAAACTGCGTAAAGTTGATATGGAACGTCTTTACGGAGATGCAGAATAAAATGCAAGACTTGGGGGCAGATGATGCCTCTTTGTCTGTTTATGGCAAGATTATGATGCAATGCAAAGACGATGAACAGGGACGTAGAATTTAATTTACGTCCTTGTTTTTTGTAACGCGGAGTGTCTTTCTTGCGTATACCAAATTGTGGTGGATTGCGTTATAGTTCTTATCGTAATGTATTGGTCACTTTTAGCGGTGATGATAAACCACAAATCATCGAAGATAAGTTAGAGGAATGCGTTCTATGTTACAAGCCTTAAGAAACGCATGGCGATTGCCTGATGTGCGTAATAAATTGCTTTTTACAGGATTTATCCTAATTGTTTATCAGTTTGCGGCTCATGTCCCTGTTGTGGGTGTTGATCCTGTCGCACTGCGCTCCGTATTTGAGGGGAACAGTAGTGCAGGTAACCTGATTCAGGTCTTGAATCTTTTGTCGGGTGGTGCTGTTGCGAACTTTAGTGTGATTGCGAATGGTGTTTATCCTTACATTACCGCATCCATTATCTTCCAGTTGCTTGTACCAATTGTGCCAGCATTGGAACAAATGCAACGTGAACCCGGCGGACAAGATAAAATTCAACGTTATACTTACTATGTTGCGATTCCAATGGCGATTTTACAGGCATTGGGACAGATTAGTATTTTCAATATTGCGGGTAGCGAGAGCGGTCAAGTCTTCGAGATTATCCCCGGTTTCGGTAGTGATATTCTCTTGACAGTCTCTGTTTTGGCGACAATGACTGCGGGTACGATGTTTGCGATTTGGCTCGGTGAGTTAATCACAGAAGATGGTATCGGTAACGGTATTTCCATCATCATCTTCGCAGGTATCGTGGCGATTGCTCCTCAAAACCTCATCCAACTCTTGACCTCACAACCAGACCGTAGTGTATACAACTTGGTCTTGTTCCTTGTTATCACGGTTGTTAGTGTGATAGCGGTTGTGATTATTCAAGAAGGGGTACGACGAGTGCCTGTGCAGTATGGTCGCCGTGTACGCGGTAATCGTCAGTTTGCACAACAAGATAGCTTCATCCCATTGCGCGTTAACCCTGTTGGGATGATTCCTTTGATTTTCGCTCAGTCGATTATCACTTTCCCAGCGATTGTTGCCAGTCTATTCCCAGCAGGTCCTGTGGGTAATATGATTCAAACAACATTCGGTAATCAGCAAGGGTTGCTCTATTGGGGTACGTTCTTCCTGATGACGGTTGGTTTCACCTTCTTCTATGCAGAAGTGATGGTGGGCAATCAAAATCTGGCGGAAACCTTACAGCGTAATGGTGGGTTTATTCCCGGTATTCGTCCCGGTAAACGGACAGATGATTACATCAAAACAACAACTCGGCGGATTACCTTCGTCGGTGCGTTCTTCCTTGGTGTGATTGCGATTATCCCAGGTATTGTTGACTTCGTGAATCGGATTATCTTCCCACTCGAAGCAACGACCAGTGGCTCTGTGATTAATGCAGGTCTTGTAATTTCTGGGTCTGGTTTAATCATCGTTGTCGGTGTTGTGATTGACACAATGCGTCAACTAGAAGCGCAACTCGTGATGCGTAATTACGAAGGCTTCATGCGCTAAACAACCCAAAATAATACTCAAGATTGCCGAGTAGTGGCTTACATGCTCGGCTTTCTTTTTGTCTATAGACTTTATTGTTGAACATAATTTATTGTTGGATTAGTTTTTAATGCAATTTCGGAGACAGTAAGATGAGTTTATATATTATCTTGATGGGGGTACAGGGCGCAGGGAAAGGTGTACAAGCTAAGTTTATTGAGGAGACATTTGGTATTCCTCAAGTTTCAACTGGTGACTTGTTCCGCGCAATGAAAACCCGCACAGATGAACTTGCCGTAAGAGTCCAAAAATTAATGGCATCTGGACAGTTGATTGACGATGATACAACCAATGCAATTGTTGTTGACCGTTTATCCCAAGCTGATGCTCAAAATGGGGTGATTCTAGACGGCTACCCTCGTAACCAAGCACAAGCAGAGTTTCTTGAAAAACACCTTGCCGAAAAAGGTGCAAAGATTAATGCAGTGTTGTTACTTGACCTTGACCTATATACTGCATTTAAGCGGGCATTTGGTCGAGTGAGTGACCCTGATGGTCCTAGCTACAATTACTACTTCAAAAAAGATGGTGCTGATTTCCGTTGGGTACAGTATCCTGACAATATCTTTCCCCCTCGTTTAGATGCTTTTATAGAGGGAACGGATAAGTTGTTGAAGCGTCGTGCTGATGATGCTGATGCAGCGGCTGTTGTGCGTCGGATTGATACCTTTGTTAGAGAAACACAATTATTAGTTGATTATTTCTCTGGTCAAGGGGTTGTGAAAACGGTGAATGCGAATCAATCCATCGAAAATGTAACAGCTGATATTAAAGCTGTTATTGATGAGATTAATTCATAAAAGAGGCAATGTATGGCACCTATCCTCAAGACATCCGATGAACTGAAAATCATGCGTGAAGCAGGTCGTATCGTAGCCCAAGCTCATGATGAAATGCGGAAGGCTGTTCAACCTGGAGTCACAACCAAAGAACTTGATAGAATTGCTGAGACAGTTATTCGTGACCACGGCGCAACCCCTGCATTTTTAAATTATGCACCGGGGAATCATCCACCATACCCTGCGACGATTACAGCATCAATTAATAGTGAATTGGTACATGGCATTCCATCTGATGACCGTATTCTCCAAGAAGGTGATGTTGTTGGTTTGGATGTTGCTTGTTTTCATCAAGGCTACGTCGGCGATGCAGCATTTACACATGCAGTTGGGGAAATTTCCCGCTCTGCACAACGCTTGCTGGAAGCCTGTGAACAAGCTCTGATGGAAGCGATTAAAGCCTCTGTGTTGGGTAATCGCATTAGTGATGTAGCTAAGGCAACCTCTAAGTTTGCTGGCAAAAAGGGATATAGTGTCGCTCATGAATATACGGGGCATGGTGTTGGTAAAGCTATGCACGAAGAACCCCAAGTCCCTAACTGGTGGCCCGGTAAACATAGCAAATATCAATGGTTGGACTATAAACTAGAAGTGGGTATGACCTATGCGATTGAGCCGATGCTGATTGCAGGACGTAACGACCTGTACGAACTCGATGATGAGTGGACAGTCGCAACCAAAGATGGTTCATTGACAGCACACTTTGAACATACAGTTGCGATTACAGAAGGTGAACCTCTGATTTTGACTTTGCTATAAAAACCTATTTATCTATCTTACACTGGTGGATATGATAATAAACAGCCTATTTAATTAGATAGGCTGTTTTTGTTATAAATTCTCAGCGATTAAGCATTTTCTTTATTGAGATGTGGTAAGATTTTAGCCTCAATCCTTGCCATTGGTGTAAAGCCCACAATCTGTTCAACAGGTTCTCCATTGATAAATAACATGAGTGTCGGCATTCCCATCACCATATAGCGTTGGACGATAGTTTGCTCTATATCTGTGTTAATCATCCCAATCTGCAATACACCCTCATATTTGCTAGCTAGCTCATTCATTATGGGAATAAGCATTTTGCAGGGCGGACACCATTCTGCTGTAAATTCGACTAAAACAGGTAAGGTGGAGTCTAGAACTTGTGCCTGAAAATCTTGTTCCGTCACTTCAATTATCTGATGATTCATATCAATAATCCTTCATAGTGTATGATTTACGATATTAGACGCGTCCAAAAAGAGTGTAGCAACTCAAGTTCACTTGAAGTCAAGAGGAAATCTTTCATGGCAGAATTGAGTATTAGTCAGGTGGCACAATTAACAGGTGTTCGCCCATCGACAATGCGCTATTATGAGGAAATCGGTTTGCTTAGCCCGACGCGGCGGATTGGGAATAGACGGCAATATGATGATAGTATATTGCAACGATTAGCACTCATTCAAACGGGACAACAGGCAGGATTTAAACTTGCTGAACTCAAGACCTTGCTTGATAATATTCGTGATGCGGAATCTGGTAATGTTGAATGGCATGAACTCATCAGTCGCAAACTTCGTGAAATGGATATGATGCAAAAACAGATTGAGCGCATGAAAGGCTTATTAGCCGATATTATGGATTGTGAAGATGATACTTTAGCAGAGTGCATTGTACTAACAGGTCAAAAACATTATGCTGTTACTCCTATTGATGAAACTATGGACGTGATATGAAACATATAACGATTCTTGTTTTTTTCTTTTCTATAATTTTAACTAATGCCCAAACTTATATCCCCGAGTTTGAATCTGATGAATGTCCCTACTTTATGGAATTGATGGCAGAAGATAGTGGTGTTAGGCTGGTGTGTGGTTATCTATATGTGCCAGAAAATCGCGATGATGTTGATGGTAGCCTCGAACTTGAATTGTTTGTTGCTCGTATCGAATCCTTGACCGAAACGGATAACGCACCGATTGTGTATCTTGAAGGTGGTCCGGGTGGGGCGGCATCGGTGGCTGTTGGCGATTGGCTGGACTCTGGATTAGTGAGTTCCTATGACATGATTTTCATTGACCAGCGGGGGACAGGGTTATCGTATCCCTCTTTGAATTGCTATGAATATGATGAATCTGACGACGATGACTGGCTAAGTGATTGTCGGGAACGATTAGTCGAAGACGAAAACGTTGACCTCGATATGTATAATAGTGTCACTAATGCACATGATATACATGATTTGTTAATTGCCCTCGATATAGAAGAAGCCAATCTTTATGGATCATCTTATGGGACACGCCTCGCATTAACCATGATGCGTGATTTCCCTGAGCGAACCCGTGCGGTGATTATTGATGCTGTGTATCCACCTCATGTTGATGGCTTAGTGGAACAAGTCTATTTTGGTAATCAGGCATTTGAACAGTTATTTAATGATTGTGCTATAGATGCTGAGTGCAATTTGGCTTATCCAAGCCTTCGTGACTCCTTCTATACAGCGATTGATAATATGAATGATGAACCTGCTGAGATTGAAGATTATGAACTTGGCTTTGTTGTTGAGATGAATGGTGATGACTTTGCAAACCAGATATTCTCGATGTTATATGACTCAACCTCTCTTGCCTACTTGCCTGCGATGATTTCCGCTTATGCAGAAGGGGAGTATGATTATGATCCTTTTGTCGAAGCTGAAACCATTGCTCTGGAAGAATCAATCTCTGACGGCAATATTGTTGCTGATGAGTATGATATTGTCGCGATGGAGTTATTAGACTTCACGGATGTCGATGACTTATATAATTATTATGGGTCATTAGATGATGTGGAATATGATGACCTCATGCTAGAGATAGAGGATCATCTTTATTATGCGCCCTTTGTAGACTATCTTGAGCTAGACTCGATTGATGATGCGATTGATTATTTAGATAATGTTGATGATGAAGAATATTTTGAGTTAGAGGCTTGGGTACTTGGCTTATATGATGATGATAGTGAAGGTATGTATTATAGTGTAGAGTGTGCCGAGGAAATTGCATTTTATGCTGAGGATGATGTCATTGCTCGCTCTGGTGATGTCCCTGAGGTTATCAACGACGCACTATTAGAATCTGTTCTCTTTGGATTTGAAGACTGTGCTATTTGGGATGTTGCTGTGGGTGATGCAATTGAGGTTGAACCCGTTGTCAGTGATATACCAACATTGGTTTTTTCAGGTGCATATGACCCCGTGACTCCTCAAGACTGGGGACAGGATACGACGAACTATCTGGAGAATAGCCAACATTATGTATTTGCAAATATTGGACATGGGGCATTAGATGTGGTAGGGTGTTCTTATGATATGGCACAAACATTTCTATTATCGCCTATGCAAACAGTTGATAGCTCTTGTTTGGGAACAATCACCGCACCTAATTTTTATATCCGCCCCAAATCTTAGAACTTTCTAAGAAATTAACCTGCACAAAGCAAAATTTTATGATACAATGTTTGTCCATTGAAAATTGCCCCTATATATTGGGGTGTTTTTATCTATGAGATGAAAGTCCCGTTCATATCAGATAAGTCAGCGCATCTACAGTAAGATGTCACTGTAGACGATGCGTGTTTTTTGCGGTATAATTTCTGATTTGGTGGTGACAACAGAGGAAAAGCGCATGAAAGTATCAAGCAGCATCAAGCGTCGTTGCCCAAAATGTCGCGTAATCAAGCGCAATGGACGGGTAATGATTATTTGTTCTAATCCGAAGCACAAGCAAAGACAGGGTTAAACCAGTCTAAGGTCATGAAGGAGTATAGTCGATGGCTCGTATAGAAGGTGTAGACCTGCCCCGCGATAAACGGATTGTGATTGGTTTAACCTATGTTTATGGTATTGGCAGAACCACCAGTCAACAATTATTAGATAAGGCAGGCATTGATCATAGTACGCGTGTACGTGATCTTAGTGAAAATGAAGTTCAACGTCTGCGTGAGTTGATTGGTGAACTGACTACAGAAGGTGACTTGCGTCGCCAAACACAATTAAATATTAAGCGTTTGATGGAGATTAGCTCGTATCGTGGTCTTCGTCATCGTCGTCGTTTACCCTCACGCGGTCAACGCACAAAAACCAATGCACGTACACGTCGTGGTAAAAAGCAAACAGTTGCTGGACGTGGTCGCCGTCGTGGTGCAACCAAGAAATAAGGCGAGTGTTAGCTGGGCTATCTTATAACGAGAGCCTATATGAAGTTAAATTTTGTATATCGTCTTAACGATTGTTGCGCTCTGTAAATATGACAGGGCGCGTGTAACGTAAGAAGTAGTGTACCAGTTTGGAGTAGTTGAATGGCAAGAGCAAAAAGAGGCAGTCGCGGTACTGCCAGAAAAGTATTTAAGAATATACCTTATGGTCAGGCGCATATTTATGCCACCTTCAACAACACCATTGTTTCTATGACTGATCAGTCTGGGAACGTGATTGCATGGGCAAGTGCGGGTACGTCTGGCTTTAAAGGCAGTCGTAAAAGTACACCTTATGCTGCGAGAATGGCTGCGGAAACTGCTGCTGCAAATTCACAACAACACGGTATGAAAGAAGTTGACGTGTTTGTGAAAGGACCTGGTCCAGGTCGTGAAGCTGCAATCCGTTCTATTCAACAAAGCGGTTTAAAGGTGCGTTCGATCTCGGACGTTACACCTGTGCCTCATAATGGTGTCCGTCCCCCGAAACGCCGTCGCGTCTAGTGGATAAAGGAAACCTTGCTTTATGGTATATTCATCAAACCCCACATCAGTGAGTTCACCCTCGCCCGATGTAAATCTCGTAACTGCGAATATGGTTCTGCCTCATCAGGTAGAGAGCCAAAACATTACCGAGAACTATGGACGTTTTGTCATTAGTCCTTTGGAAAGTGGTTATGGGTTGACGTTAGGCAATGCCCTGCGTCGTGTTCTATTATCATCTCTGCCCGGTGCGGCAGTGACCAGTATTCGTGTATCTGATGTTCATCATGAATTCTCAGCAATTCCTGCTGTTCGTGAAGATATGACACAGCTTATTCTGCAAGTCAAACAATTGCGTTTGGTATTGCACGGTGTAGAAAGCGCACGCTTGCGTCTGGAACATCGTGGTGCAGAAGGTACTGTCACCGCATCCGACATTTGGGCACCAGCAGAAGTCCAACTCATCAACCCCAGTCTCTATCTGTTTACTGTTGATGACCGTAACGCGCATATCGAAATGGAATTTGAAGTTCGCTCGGGTCGTGGGTATAGCCCTGCCGAACAACGTGGTCGTTTGCCAATCGGTGAATTACCTGTTGATGCGATTTTCAGCCCCATTAAGCGTGTCAATTTTGAAGTTGACCGTGCCCGTGTGGGACAACGGACAAATTATGATAAGCTGATTCTTGAATTGTGGACAGATGGCACAATTCGCCCAGAAGAAGCACTGGCACAATCTGCACAAATTTTGATGCACCATCTTAAAGTTGTTGCAGGTGTTGATGAAGATTGGTTCCAAGCAATCGAAATGCCAGAACAACCTGCAGATGAACCATCACATCCACCATTGTATGACAAACCGATTGAAGAACTTGACCTGAGTGTTCGTGTCTTCAATTCGCTTAAGCGTACAGGCATTACCTCTGTCGGTGATGTACTGGATATGCTCAATCGTGGACAAGATGCCATGCTGGCTATCCGTAACTTCGGTGAAAAATCACTCGATGAATTGGAACAGAAGTTAAAAGAAAAGAACTATTGGCCAACGGATAAAGAAGAATAATAGGTAAGTGAGGCGCAACCATGCGACATCGGATCAGTGGTAAAAAGCTCAATCGGAGTAGTGCTCATCGCAAAGCCTTGCGGATGAACCTAACATCAGAACTACTCACTCATGGGCGTATTAAAACAACTTTGCACAAAGCGAAGTTTATCCAAGGCAACGCAGAGCGAATGATTACAATCGCAAAGCGTGGTCTCGCAAAAGCAGAACAACAAGGTGACGATATGATTGCAGTCCATGCACGTCGTCAAGTTGCAAAACGTTTGAATAACAACCGCGTTTTGGTAACGAAACTCTTTGATGAAATCGCACCGATATATGCAGAACGTCAAGGCGGGTATACCCGTATCTTGAAGCTCGGTCCTCGTAAGGGTGACAATGCAGAAATGGCGTTGATTGAACTAGTCGATTACAGTACGGCTGAAGTCGAATAGACCTTTTTTTGTCATGGCACGTTATGTTGCAACACTTGCATATGATGGCACAGACTATAATGGGTTTCAGCGACAAGCGGAACACATCCCAACAGTACAGTTGGAAGTCGAAAAAGCCATCCGCAAGATTACACAACAAGATGTGTCTATTACTGGAGCAGGGCGAACCGATACAGGTGTCCATGCTGTAGGGCAGGTTATCGCTTTTGATGTCAATTGGAAGCACGAGACCAACACCTTGCTCCTAGCGATTAATTCTCAGTTGCCGTCTGATATTGCTTTGCAAGCCATTCGTCAACAAGAAGGATTTCATCCACGTTATGATGCGCTGTGGCGACAATATGTTTATCGTGTTGTGACTGTGCCAGTGAAGAATCCTTTATTGAATCGCCAAGTCTGGCAAGTTATTGGTGAACCATTGGACTTGCAAGAGATGATGCGAGCGGCAGAACAGTTAATCGGTATGCACGATTTTGGGACATTTGGTACACCTCCTCAGCAAGGCAGTACCAACACCGTTCGAGAAATATTTATCTCGAAATGGGAAGAAGCCCCAAACGATTATGGCAATATGTTTGTTTATCGAATTCGTGCGACAGCATTTTTGTATCATATGGTTCGGCGGATTGTTGGCACACTGATACAAGTTGGACGTGGAAAAATTACGCTGGATGATTTTATAAGTATTTTAAAAAGTCGTGACATTCAGCAAGCTAAATTACTTGCACCACCACAAGGGCTTGTATTAGAAGCAGTTGAGTATCCGCAACAATTGACAGCAACATCAGTCATAACGGAGACCTCTGGCACTCATCCAGAGCGTCCGCTGGAGGAAAAAAGATGAGACAAAAGATTCAGAAAACATATGCAACAACACCTGATATGATTGAGCGTAAGTGGTGGGTTGTCGATGCACAAGGTATGACTTTAGGTCGCCTCGCGTCAAAGATGGCTCCAATTTTGCGTGGTAAGAATAAACCTTACTATGCACCAAATCTCGATACAGGTGATTACATCATTGTCATCAACGCAGATAAAATTCATGTGACAGGTAACCGTCTCGACCAGAAGAAATATTATAGCTATTCTGGTTATGCGGGTGGTCTGCATACCATGACCTTGCGTGAAATGATGTCAAAATTCCCGACCCGTGCTATCAAATTTGCTGTTAAAGGCATGTTACCTAAAGGTGTGTTGGGTCGCGAAATGCTTGGTAAACTTAAGGTTTATGCTGGGTCTGATCACCCACATACAGCCCAACAACCCGAAGTTTTGGAACTTTAAGGAGCTAGTGAATGTCAGCACAGTATTATGAAGGCATTGGTCGCCGTAAAGCGGCATCAGCCCGTGTCCGCCTTTTCCCAGGTGGTACAGGTCAAGTAACAATCAACGATAAAGATGGCGCAGACTATTTGCCACGTTTTGGCGATGTGCAAACCTTTATGAAGCCACTATCCCACATCGGTCAAGAAAAAAGCTATGACATCTCCATTCACGTCAATGGCGGTGGCATTAGCGGACAACGTGATGCAATCCTACTTGGTATTGCTCGTGCGTTGCAAAAAATTGACCCAGATTTGCGCGGTACACTCAAGGGCGAAGGCTTCCTTTCCCGTGATGCCCGTGTGAAAGAACGTAAGAAACCCGGTCTTAAACGTGCGCGTAAGGCACCAACTTACACCAAACGTTAAAACCAAGATTCAACCTCCAAACAACACAAACAGCCAGATTGTATTCATTACATCTGGTTTGTTTTATTTATATGCTTATCGCAAATCGTGCAGGTGAATCCTGATTATTGATTTATTGGAAGTATATATAGAAAATTCTCTGTAATCGATAAATAATCAAGACTGACATGAATTATTGTTCAGATATTTGGAGGGATCGCAGTACCGCTTTCTTTCTCTAAATTAATTATTTTGACTACTTTACAGATTTTCAAATTTGGGTATATACTATTTCCTGCATGATTAAGTCATGCTTATCTATAAATTATCTCTGAAGTGAGAAAGATGAACGAACACCTAGATAAGCCGCTCTCTAGCGGTAGCGATAACGCATCAATATAAAACCTCCATTGTGGTAACGTCATAGTGGTTGCGTTACCGTCTCCTCAAAAGGGTGGCTATTCCAAATCTATCTACATGATTAGTTGTATAGTCAATATGATTTTGAGGAGCGTCTTTATGAGTGACCTAATCTTGGAAAGTCTTGTCACATTAAATTCTACATCGGAAGATTCTGATGACCGTATTGAACGGTTAATTGATGAAATCGATGCTCTCGATAACTTGTTAAGCCCCGAAGCTCATTCACTGATTCGTGACTTACGTCCACATACCGTTTCGGATGATGTCTATGATGAATTTGAAGAGAAAGCAACTATTGGTGATAAACTAGCTGATAATATGGCAACATTTGCAGGTAGTTGGAAGTTTATCAGTGGCTTTGTTTTATTCATGGTCACATGGATTAGTGTTAATGTTTTGCTTGGTGAACGTGCCTTTGATACCTATCCTTTTATTTTATTGAATTTAGGCTTGAGTACCTTAGCTGCATTTCAAGCTCCTGTGATTCTCATGTCACAAAACCGCCAATCAACAAAGGACAGAGCCGTTGCCGAGAATGATTTTCAAGTTAATCTTAAAAATGAAGTCGAAATCGCTGATATGCACCGCAAAGTGGATAATCTCGTAAATGCAATGGAGCTTCAATCAAAACTCATTAATGTGCTTGTAATCGCTCACCGTCAAGAAGCAAGTCGTGACCACGGAGATGGGCATAAGTAAATCTGTTATAGGCTTTATGGTTTGCCTAAACAAGTCACAGGCTAATCATAAGAGGATTAGATACAAAATTAAAATGCCCTGATACAAGTCATCAGGGCACATCAATTACGCTCTTAGATTTAGACTATCCACGAATCCAACGGCGACGGGGTCGGCGCAAGTTAATGCTATAGAAGCGTGTTGATGCAAACTGCACGATAAGCCCTATAACGGTGAAGATTAACACCCATTCACGGGTGAGCCCTAAGCCTGCTGTTAACATTTGAGCCCCCACTAGGGATGAGATAAAGATAACCAACTCTGCACTTAAGCCAAGTAAGATAAATCCACCGACGATTGCACCAATCAATAATGCTAATGGCGAAATAGGCGTTAAACTGAATAGGCTAGCGAGTGCAGTTGTCAAAATAGCCCCGACATACATCCCGATGATAAAGACGGCTATGACATAAACAAAGACTGCAAGTGCTGCACCGATGAGTCCACCAATCAAGATTGCCGCAACTTCAACAACAACACTTGTTGTCACAACGGCTGCGCTGGCTAATGTTGCACCAACCCATGCACCTGCTAAAATGATAATGAAATCATAGACACGCCAGCCAAATATCAATAAGATGACACCTGTAATCACTAATATCACTTGCATAATCTGTGATGATGGTGGTTGAACGAGGCGGTCGAGGAATATTTCAAGCTGGTTTCCTGTTGCTGTCGTAAAGTCTTCTGTCGCTTCAACTGCATCCTCAGCAACCGTAGATATATCATTGCCGGTGACTGAAATTAGTGGGGTATTGGGATCGTTATTGGTACTTGATAATGCAAATATCGCAATGATAGCTATGATGATAATGGCTATGACTGGGAATAATCGTCTCATTGCTGAACTCCTTTATGTATCAAAACATAGGATATGGATAATGAATTCCATATCCTTTTGATTCTCAAATTATGCAGTTTCCATGCTGTAATATAGACGAGCGGCAATTCCATCATGTGATTCTAGTTTGCGTGCTGCTTGACCATGAACAAATTCAATAGACACGTTGTTGTTTAATGCCCACATCGTGATTTCATGTGCATAGTCTGGTTCTGCTTGTAACAGACTTTTAGATATTACAAGTAATTCAATTTGTTGCATTTTCATTTTTGTTTCAATTGTTTCGCGACCCAGTGCGCCACGTCCTTCTGCATAAGCCTGTGACATGATGTTTTCAACAAGCTCAAACTCATAGTCTCGCTCATAGTTATATGCAGGCTCGGTGATACGATCTCTGATTTCATCAAGGCTTGCTGTCATGGGTATCGCTAGAATGGCGACAAGATACTTAGAAACAGATTCATGTAGTTTATCTTGTAGCATATGTGCTATTCGCTCATCACCACCGACAATGAGACGGGTTGAAGTGCTTCCCTGAAATACCGTTTGCAATTCTTCTGCAACTTCATTATAAAAACGGTCAATGTGCGCGGAAATCATATCTTCAAAGGCTTCACGGTTATTACCTTGTCGTAAAGCACTTCCATCAGAATCTGATGCAGGCATTAATGTTTTTTCGCCCCAATCATATGCAGATAGATTGATGGTCATTTCTGTTTGGGTTTCTAAGTTTCCTAAATAGGCTGTGTAGAACTTTGCCCTTTCTTGGTCAACTAAGACGACCATATATTGTTCATGTTCATCCATTGCCCATAGTAGTGGTGAAACATATGGTTTACCAAAATGACTTTGATTAGCCATCATAAATGGTAATTCATGTGTATATATTTGCTCTTCATTCACAAATAGAACGAGTGACCGACCACTTGGCGTGTAGTTATTGAAGAAAGTATCGAGTTTTTCTTTTAGATTGTCCCACTGCGATGTTTGATTGTCTTGCAGGGAACTTTCTACATCGCTGATTGCATTTTTTAGATAGATTTGCCATGCTGGTTTTTCAGCTTGATTTTCAATATAGCCTGCATCAACATGTAAATATAATGAAAGTGTATATTCATTAAAGTTTTCGATGATGTCACGAATTTCTGTGTGCTGAATCATATTTTTCCTTACATAACTAATTCATATCTACTTACAGCTTAACAACCTTATTTTGACTCACGATGATGCAACCATATGAACTGTGTAAGATAGATGAGAAAAAGATAAATGACGGTGCGAACTCGTCGCTTGACGAAACCTCAAACCACACGCATGATAGAATTGTATAGGATATTGAGTAACGGACTGATACATGCTAATTACTTCACCAAATACAATTACCCCAGAATGGCTGACAGACAAGTTACGCGACGGTGGCTATTTACCCTATTTTCGGGTGACGGATGTTCGCCTGATGGATACGCATACAAGTGGGACTGCGGTGCTATATACATTACGCATCAAATATAGTGATGCAAGTGTTGCGCGTAAAATGCCAGAAAGCATGATTCTTAAAGTTTATAACCCAGAATATGCTAAAGCAGACAAAGAAGTGACCTTCTATGGGCGAATTTTGCCTGCAATGCGTGAACGTTATCAGAATGAGGACTTATTGATCGTAGAAGGCTATGATGCCTATTATGATATTGGCGCAGACCAATCCCATATCCTTATCGAAGGTATGTCCTCACGTTTTAAAAAACACTTTGAACCTGAACCACCGACTAAACGCCATATCACCCAGATAGCGGATGCTTTAGCCAAAATCCATGCCTACTGGTGGCAAGATGACCGACTTGGCGATACGATAGGCTTAGCCATTACCGAAGATCGTCTTGATAAAATGTTGGATAAACAACGCGCGACCTATGACGCATTTCTCGCTGATGGGATGATCGTTTTGCAATCACGACAACGCCAAATCTTAGATATGATAATTGGTCACATGCCATTAAAACGCAAACAACGGCTTATAGATGGTGATGATATTACCTTGATTCATAGCGACCTGAAATCTGATAATTTCCTCTATTCGCATAATTCATCTCGAATTTTGGATTGGAAAGAGTGGCAGGTTGGCATGGCAACTGATGACCTTGCCTATATGATGGCGTTCCATTGGGATGTGCGAACACGCAAATTTGAAGAACCCCGTTTCCTTAAACGCTACTGGGCTGAGTTACGGCGCATGGGTGTTAAAGGTTATCCATATGATGACTTTATGCTAGATTATCGTGTGTCGCTTGGTTTGCAGATTGGTGCATTGATGGGGACATGGACACAAGAAGATGGGCGAAAGGGCAAATGGAAAATGTGGGATGTCATGGTAATGGCATTGCAAGCTTTCGACGATTTGAAGGCCGGTGAGTTATTTGGAGAGTAGGAACATGATGAATCATGCACATGATAAGGATAATTAGATGATTACAATTGTAGGATTAGGACCGGGGTCGATTGATGACTTGTCCTTAAAAGCGTGGCGATTATTTGAAAACGCGGATACCGTCTATCTACGGACAAAACGTCACCCTTGTGTTGAGAAACTCCCTGATAATCTCAAGTTCATCAGCTTTGATGAAGTCTATGATACTGTTGATGATTTTGCCGATGTTTATATGACAATTGCGACACAAGTTATTGAGCTTGCCGAAGCACAAACTGATGTGATTTATGCTGTTCCCGGTGACCCCTTTGTCGGTGAATCGACTGTCGCGCATATTATGGCAATAGCTGATGATAAAGGGATAGAGGTCAATATTATCAATGGCATTAGCTTTATTGAACCGATGCTAGCACAAATTGGAATTGATGCTTTAGACGGCTTGCAGATTCTGGATGCTTTATCGGTATCGAATGTTTATCATCCGCCGATAAATCCAGAAATGCCTGTTTTACTGGCACAAGTCTATAGTCCATTTGTCGCATCTAGCCTCAAGCTCACTTTGATGAATCAATATCCTGATGAGTTTCTTGTTAAGCTAATCCATGCGGCAGGTAATGGAGGAGATGCGATTATTGAGCATGTGCCATTATACAAAATTGACCGTAGTGATCATATTGATGTATTGACCTCTTTATATATCCCTGCACTCGGTGATTTAACGAGCTTTGACTCTTTTCAGAATATCATTGCTCATTTGCGCTCACCTGAAGGTTGCCCGTGGGATAGAAAACAAACTCATCAATCCCTACGTCCGTATCTCATTGAAGAAGCCTATGAAGTCCTCGAAACAATCGACGACGATAATCCTGATGAACTCTATAAAGAATTAGGGGATTTGCTTTTGCAGATTGTCTTACATACACAGATTGCTATAGATGAGGGCGAATTCTTCATGACGGATATTCTGCGCTATGTTAACGAAAAGATGATACGCCGTCATCCGCATGTCTGGGGTGAGGTGGATGTAAATGGCGACCCCACACAAGTTACAGCCAATTGGGAAGATATTAAGAAAGCAGAAAATGCCGAAGCAGGTGAGATGCGCGAATCTATTTTGGATGGTATTCCGAAGGGCGCGCCTGCTTTATTCGTGTCATATAAATATCAGCATAAGGCGGCTAAGGTTGGCTTTGACTGGGACGATATTAGTGGTGTGGTTGAAAAAGCAAAAGAAGAATTTGAAGAAATTTTAACAGCAACATCGGATGAACACCTCGCTGAAGAAATTGGTGATTTGATGTTTGTGTTGGTGAATTGGTTACGATGGCTCGATGTGGATGATCCTGAAAGCATCATGCGCGAGGTAAACGCAAAATTCTACCGACGCTTCCGTTATGTGGAAGAACAAGCCATACAAAATGGAAAACCGATGGCTGAATATGGCTTAACACAACTAGACGCATGGTGGGATGAGTCGAAAAGTAAGGGTTTATAATGTCTGATACGATACCAACACTTGAAGGTTTCTTATCTATTTTAGCAGCCATTGAATCAAAGAACCGTGTTATTCATCGGGTCTTGATTGATGAGAAAAAACGATTTGATAAACGCTTGGCATACCTACGACATACAGCCGAGCGAGCTAATATTCTGGTTGAATATGTTCCCCAAGCAATTATAGAAGAACATACAGATGGTAATACACATGGTGGTGTCGTTGCATTAGTAGGGGAACGTCAATTTGTTGGTCTAGCTGATTTGATTCCTAATGATAAACCTGCATTTATTGCCATGTTAGACGGTATTGAAGACCCTTTTAATTTCGGATATACTATTCGCGCTTTATATGCCGCAGGGGTAGATGGTATTGTTGTTCGCCCACGTAATTGGACAACAGCGTCATCTGTTGTTGGACGCTCTAGTGCTGGGTCTGCTGAGCGTATCCCGATGGCAATTACGGAGACTGCACTTGATGCAGCACAATTTTACCGTGAGAAATCCTTGAAAATTGTCACAACTGCTAAATCGGATAATACACAATCGCTATTTCAAGTCAATTTATCTCAAGATTTATTCATTTTGATAGGCGGAGAGCGACGTGGCGTTACGCGTTCATTTATGGATGAGGCTGATATTCTGCTTGAGATTCCCTATGGGCGTGAATTTGACCAGTCACTTGGTACGGTGAGCGCAACCTCTGCAATTGCCTTTGAGATTTTGCGCCAACGACAAATACGGGTGTAGGACTTTAGTGACCTCTATATAAATGCAATGAACGCTTGTGGAGATAACAGGATTCTAACTTTACAGGTTATTTTTTTCATGATATTCTGTCTGCACTTAATGTAAGGTGCTAGATACCTTACAAGACATCATTAGGTAACATAACTGGCACAGCATATAGCTGTGTTTTTCTGTTATAAAAAATCTATCAGATGTATCGCAATACTAACTATCGTTGTGCTGTAATAGGACGTGAACAATGTTTAATGAAAAACAATATTTGACCCAAGAAGGTGTTAACGAACTCGAAAAACGGTTGCGGATTATGCACGATGTGCGCCGTCCTGAGGTTGCTGAACGCCTACATAATGCCCTTGCAGAGGGTGGGGAACTGACTGAAAATCAAGAATATCATGATGCAAAAAATGAACAGGCTTTTGTAGAAGGCGAAATTGTTCGTTTGACTCAAATTTTGCGTTATGCGATTGTTATCAACGAAGATGACATCGATACTGAAACGGTTCAGATTGGTAATAAAGTTACTATTCTGGATAAAAGTACAAAAGAAGAAGAAATCTTCCATATTGTCGGCTCTGCCGAAGCCAACCCACGTTTAGGTAAAATCTCTTCCGAAAGCCCTGTTGGACGCGCGTTGATGGGTGCTAAGGTCAAAGATAAGGTCAAGGTCGAAACCCCTGATGGTGAAATTACCTTTGTGATTAAATCCATTGCATAAAATCGGTAGGCGCAGTGTATTGCGTCTGCTACCCATCATATCAAACTTGTAATCACTGCCGTTCTATATCTGTCCCAAAGCTTGTTCCTCTGGTAATATCGCTGGACTATATTGCTTTACAAATTCCATTAGGAGACAGAGAATGAAAGCTGTTATTCTTGCGGCTGGACAAGGCACACGCTTACGTCCAGTTACACTAACAATGCCCAAACCGCTTGTACCCGTAGCGAATCGCTGGTTGATTGCATATGCGATTGACCTATTAAAAACGGCTGGCTTAACAGATATTGGGATTGTAGTAAACAGCATGGAATCCCCCATTGTCGAGGTATTGGGCGATGGTGATGTACTTGATGTGAATATCGAATATATCATTCAAGCTGAACAAAAGGGACTTGCTCATGCGATTGGTTTATGCCAAGACTTTGTGGGTGATGAGCCGTTCACGGTATTCCTCGGTGATAATATCTTCCAAGATAAAATGACTAGCCTCTTGACCGATTTTGCTGATTCTGATGATGAGGCTGCCATTGTCTTGGGTGAAGTTTCTGACCCAACACGTTTTGGTATTGCCGAATTGGAAGACGGTAAAATTATCAATGTTGTTGAAAAGCCAGAAAACCCACCATCAAATTTTGCAATTGCAGGGGTTTATCTTTTCCGTAAATCTATTTTTGAAGCGATTGGCCAGATTGTACCATCGGCACGCGGTGAGCTTGAAATTACAGACGCGATTGGGGTTTTACTCAAAACCGAAAAGCCTGTTGCTGCCTATGAACTTAGTGGTTGGTGGATTGATGCTGGTAAACCGGGGGCAATCGTGATGGCAAATCAACTGGTGCTGGAAGACTTGCCCTATACACCTGCTCCAGAAAATTCTGACCAAATCGAAGGGGAGTGTGATGTTTCCCATCGTGTGATTATCGGTAAGAATAGTAAAATCATTGATAGTGTTGTGCGTGGTCCTGTCATCATCGGCGACAATACAATTATCTCCAATAGTTATGTTGGACCTTATACTGCTTTAGGTGATAATGTTGTCATTGAAGGTAGCGAGATTGAAGCCAGCATTGTCATGAAAAATTGTGAAATCCGAAATATCATGGGGCGTATCGACCGTAGCTTACTCGCGGATAATTCACGGGTGACAGCAGCAACTCATATGCCAGATGCCCATCGCTTTATCCTCGCGGAGAATAGTTACGTACAATTCTAATTTGTAGATTATTGATAAGGTTGGGTGAATTACTCAACCTTTTTCTATCCAATCATGCGCTACCCTAATTCGCGTGGTGGAACTAAATCGTTGGATTCTAGATATTCGTAATTGGGTCCCTCCCAAGCATAAATTTTAAAATTGACCTTATCCTTCGCATCAAATTCAATGCCTTCCATCTCCAGCATATGACGTTGATTTTCAGCTTGTGGACTGCCCTCAGGAAAGCTTATCTTCCCCTGACTATTAATCACACGTTGCCACGGAACTCCTTCGCCTTTGGGTGTGTTGCGCATTGCTGTGCCAACCCAGCGCGGGGCGAGGCGTTTCATCTGGCCTGGGTCAACATCTTCATAAGTTAGAATCATTGAGGCTATCTGTCCATAGGTGCTGACTTGACCTTCGGGGATTTGGCGGACAATATCCCAAACGATTTCAAAGAATTTTTTAGGATTGGGTGGATTAAACATCGAAAACTCCATTTGTCGATAGAACTTTTGTTCACTATAATAAATTGAGTGTATCTATTTTAGCAGGGGAAGGCAAATATGCAGGTTGTGGGTTTAACAATTGCAGTTAATGATATGGATAAGATGGTTGCTTTTTATAATGCTGTTTTTTCGGCTAAACTCAAAGAAACAGTTCATATCGGTGAACATCAATTTTATGGTGGGAAAATCACAGGTATCGACCTTACATTATGTCCGAATGCGATTGCAGGTGTGGTGGCTGAACAAAACCGTCAACAATTTCGTTTCCAAGTGGATGACCTTGAGCAAGTGATGAAAAATGGACTAGCCCATCATGGAACAGAAATTAACCCAATCGATGAATACAAAGGTGCAAAAGTTGCCTCATTAGCAGACCCTGATGGTAATACAATTGAGTTTGTTGAGCTTGCATCATAAACTATCGTCGTTGATGCTTTGAATTAACTCATCAGGGGATGGAGCATAATTCCCAACATGGCGTACAACAATGCCACTAGCATAATTGGCAAGAATAACAGCATCTTGTGGATTAACCTTGCTGGCTAATGCAAGGGTTAGTACAGCAATTGAGGTATCTCCTGCGCCGACCGTATCAAATACATCGCTGACATCAGGAGCAGGGCAGTGATATATGCTGTCTTTTGTTGCGATTGTCGCGCCATCACTCCCGCGTGTAATCACCATCGCTTGATTCAAGTTCAGATGATTAAATAACTCTGTCGCACCATTTTCAAAATCGACATCTGTTTTGAGGTCTCTATCTAAATAGATACTCGCATCATCGGCGTTGCATTTGATGACATCTATACTTCTAAATTTATCAAAGTTACCCTGTGCATCGGCAGTCAATAAGATGCTCTCATCTGTGCAAAATTCACGAATCTGATTCACGAGTTTCTCTGTCAGTAGCCCACCATGATAATGTGACAACAAGACAGCACCGACCCCCTGAATATGTTGCTTCAGATAATCAAGTATTTTTCCTTCAACCCTGTCTGAAATTGGGTCACGCGATAGAGTGTCGATACGGGCAACCTGCTGAGGGAAGCGTAATCCCATCTGTGCCATAATACGGGTTTTAACTGTTGTTGGGCGGTCTTTGCAGGTGATTAAGCCTGTTGTATCAATCCCTTGTGATTGAAGCACTTGCGTTAATTGTTGCCCTGCATCATCATGACCAATGACACCAATCTGTAACGCGCGACTGCCGAGTTTGACAATATTGGCTGATGGATTGGCTGAACCGCCTGCTATAAAACGACGTGACTCAAATTCTAAGACGGGGATTGGGGCTTCTCGGCTCATGCGAGTGGCTTGCCCGATGACATATTCATCAAGAATAATATCACCGACAACGATAATCGTTTGCTTAGTAAGTTGTGGAATATAGTTTTTGAGATGTGTGGACATAATTTATCTCTGACAAGATGAATAGGTCGTCATGATAATAGATTCTGGCTGAATCGCTAGGATAAGATTAGATGAATTCTTCATTACGGAGTCGTTCACGGGTTTCCATTAGGATAATCCCCAGCATATTTTTGCCTGTTCCATCTTTTCCACAACCCCAATAATAGTCACTTGGGGCATTTTCGACAATTTCTTCATCGCCTGTATCGAGTAATATCTTTCGGATGTCATCGTGTTTCTGGAATTTCGCTAAAACAGCACGTCGCATGACATCATCTTTGATGGCTTCCCAATCTTTGCGTAAAGGGAAATCACGCCTACGTCCGAGGTTAGCCGCATCCTTTGGTGAACGCGCCTCACAGATTTGAGTTTCGTATTTTGTCCCTTCAAATTTCATTGCTTGGAAGTAGTGTTCTGAGGTTTTCCAATATTGACCATCAATCTGAAAACCATGTCGTGAAAAATTTGAGAAGCAACCGTAGTTATCATGGATAGTGTAAAAATAGATGGTCATAGCTCATGCCTTTTAATTTTCACCGCGTCGTAAAACAGCGAATACAAAACGGGGTAGGCGTAACATACGCTTAAACCGCCATGGTTGTTTAATTAGACGATAGAGCCACTCTAATCCCCTCTTCTGCATCCATTCAGGGGCGCGTGGGACAACACCTGCAATAAAGTCAAATGCGCCACCAACTCCCATCGCCATCTTAACTTCAAGACGTGGTAAATTACGAGCAATCCATTTATCTTGTTCAGGCGCACCAAAAGCGACAAATAAAATATCTGCGCCACTATGGTTAATCATTTTGACAATACCATCTTCTTCATATCCAGCAGGACTGCCAGCATATGTGCCGACAATTTCCAGATTCGGATTTTGCTTGCGCAGAATGTTAGCCGCATTTTCCGCAATACCAGCCCCAGCCCCGAGGAAAAATAGTTTCCATCCATGTTTAGCAGCATATTGTGCAATCAGCGGGACACCATCGGATCCTGTCACACGCTCAGGGACAGGATTGCCTAAGTGACGGGTTGCCCATAATAGCCCAACACCATCAGGTACACATAAATCTGCTCGTTGCAATATATGGAAAAAGATAGAGTCCTCTTGTGCAACCATCAGAAACTCTGGATTTACTGTACAAACGTGATGGGCATGTTGACTATGGCGTACCCACTCATGAATTTGCTTCATCCATTGAATATAGGTAATGGAATCCACTGGGACACCTAGCACTTTTGACCGTGGCACAGCGACCATCTGTGCGGTTACATTAATTTCTTGGGGTGCTTCTTCGCGCTTCTTGGGTTGATTATCAAGAATTCGGGTTGCTGCATTCAAAACACGTTGACTGGTAATCATCTTCATACAGGTTCGTGCTTCACAACCTTCACGCGCACCAATCCCATGCCCGACATAACTACAAGGGCTACAAGCAGCTTGGCTCGTGAGGACAGATGCACGACCGCCGACAGCCCACGGATGCCATGCGCGATAATTACTGGGTCCAAAGATACTAATAACGGGTGTGCCTGTAGCAGAAGCTATGTGCATGACACCACTATCAGCACCGATAAATAAATCCGCATGTTGGATAATATCTGCAAGTTGTGGGAGTGTGGTTTTCCCAACAAGGTCTGTTGGCTCAAAGTGCATCATATCAGCGACTTCATCACTATCGTCTTCAAGTTTACCGACAAAGATAATCTCTGCATTAGATTCGGCTTTTAACTGATTGGCAACTTCGGCAAAGCGTTCAGGTATCCAACGGCGAGCCGTATTATAACCGCCACTCCCTGCATGAATGACAACTTTAGGAACCGTTTGATTAACAGCAAATGGACGTGTCTGGAAACCAATTGAGTCAACATAGTCTTCTGTACGAACTTGGGAAGGACGTGGGCTTGCATCTGCACCAACGAGGCTTACTAAATCGAGCCAATATTGGGCTTCATGTTTTGCTCCGAACCCTGCATCAGGGATACTGTGTGTCAAGAAACCGATATTCTCGTTTTTTAAACCGACAATCCGCTTTGCACCAGAGACCTGTGCAATCACGCGGAACTTTGGAACCCCTGTTTTTAATGTGAAGTGATGGAAGAAAATGACTGTATCATATTTGCTACCGAAAGACAGCACCCGTCGAAAATTAAGTGTCGATAGGAAAGCGCGTGTCCCACTCATATCCCCTTTTTCAAAGGGAATAATTTCATCAACGAGATTTGACGGCATAATAGGGATAGCATGTCGCGATGTAAAGAGGTCAATCTGTGCCTCAGGGTGTGCTTCACGCAGGGCAGAGATAGCAGGTGTTGTTAGAATAAGGTCGCCTATATCACCTAATTTGACAAGCAGGAAACGGTGCATCGCCATATAAAACTCATTTTCTATATATCGTGTGTGTTGATAGTGTTGTCATTGTAACAAATTGTTTGTTATCAGTCACAGCGTCTTTTCGATTTTAGCGAATACGTTCAGAGTATCCATAGCCGTTTTGTCCCATGTGAAGTGTTGTGCTTGCTGATGACCTTTTGCAATCATCGCTTGGCGAAAATCTTCATCATCACTATATTTTGTCATTGCTTCGGCTATCGCAGACACATCTTCTGGGTCAACTAATAAGCCTGCATCGCTGACTAATTCTGGTAAGCTGGATGTTGTACTTGCAATTACAGGTGTACTACAGTGCATCGCCTCAATGACAGGAAAGCCAAATCCCTCGTATAGAGTCGGAAAGACTAAAGCAATCGCACCATTTAATAAGGTACTTTTGTCTGCTTCATCAATATATCCCGTCAAGATGATATTCTTTATGCCTTCTATCCACTGGTCATCAAATAGCCAACCACGCCCACCAGCCAAAACCAATGCTACATCTTGATTATCATGTTGATGTTGCCAATATGCAAATGCCTCTACAATCCGCTGAATATTTTTGCGTGGTTGGAGTGTGCCGATAAATAAGAAATAACGCTCAGGTAATCCATATTTAGAGCGAATATCGTCTATGTTTTTTAGTGAATCTTTTAATGGCTTGGCATCAACCCCAGGGTAAACAACATGAATTTTATCAGGAGGCGTATTGTAAAAACGCGTTAAATCCTTTGCCGTTGCTTGGCTATCTGCAAGAATATGACTTGCACGTTTTTGGCTATATCGGGTAGTCAAATCCAGATATTGGCGTTGACGTGTTGGATGGGCATCTGGGAAATATTTGTAGCCGAGGTCATGCACAGTTAACAAACTCTTTCCAAGAAAGACAAAGGGTAGGGTGTGGGCAGGTACAAAGGTGACATCAGGTTTTGTTTTCCAGATTTCAAAAGCAAAGCGCAAATGTGTCCATGCTCGTGCAAAGGGGATAACCACTTGCTGAACATAATCTGATTGTGGAAAAAGGTCAGGTGAAGGTGCATCACGGAAATAGAGTATAAACTGATGCGGTTTGTCGAGTTGATGGTTGGCGTGAATCAGCGATTGAATTAATCGTAGAGCATAATGTTCTGTGCCTGTCAAACGAGCCACTGTTGTACGGCTAGCATCTATCGCAATTCGCAATGTTAACGACTCGCTATTAACGACGGCGAAGCAATGGGGTTAGTAACATCACAGCTATGATGACGACACTCACAACCCAAAAGTTACTAATAAATTCAAGCACTGTTGCGTCGATTGCGCCAGATGTTATCACATAGGCAATTGCGCCTGTGAGGATAGTCAAAATACCCATAATACTAAGGCGCGGTAGGCGCGGTAAGGTGACATAGCTAGTCCCCAATAAAGCCACTCCAACTGCAATAATCCCAAATGTCCAGCCGTGAATTAACATATTGGGCGCAAGTTGTGATAAATATAGCTGGATTCCGCCAATTAGGAAGGTTGTTAATCCAAAGAAGAAATTACCGCGTGACCAACGTGAACTTGTGAGCCACTGTGATAAGAAGACTGCACCGATTCCAATCAAAACAACTGCCAATAATAGACCTGTAGACGGTGCGGTATTAGAGGTCGTCAGCGTAAATGTTAGCCAGCCACCGAGGATAATCAGAACAAGGGCAGGTAAGACCGATGATAATTGACCGCGTGCCATTGTAATATCACGAGGTTGTTCAAAATCATCAACATATTCAACGACACTCTGTTCATTGCCTGTATCATCATCAACTGCGTGATACTCTGCGTCAGTAATCTCATCATCAGCAGGCTCATCGGATAGCAAGCTCAATTGGGAGACAGCCGCTAATGCTGCATCAATATCCATCTCATCAGTTGGAATAGGGCTAATATCACTCGCCTCATCTTCAATTGATGTGCTGGATTCGGATGTTTCAATTTCTTCATCCAATAGAGGCACATCCTCGATAAGGTCGTCGTCCTCGATTGGGTCATTATTGGGTTGGTCGCTCATACGGTCAATCTTTTATACTGAATCAAATAAAAGTTGTGAAGTGTAGGCGACAAGACTACTCTCTGCATTGTTGCTGGCAACATCAATATCAGCATATAAGCCACCACAGACTGTAATATCTTCTCCATTAGGAGCAAGCTGGAAAACTTGAATTTTTATACGAATCTGTGTATACATCTCAGGTGTTAACTCCAATGTTTGTGCTAGAGAGCTATTGCCTAGCTTTAGCATTGCATCATCGTTACCGCTCAATAGGGCATTGATAGCGGATATACGTAGCACAATATCGGCAGGTGTTGATAAAGATTCTTCCTGATCTTCGTCGATACCCACATACATTGATGTTGTCTGACCAGCCGAAAGTTGTCTGGGTAAGGCAAGGTGTAAACGCCGTATGATTTTATTGTCACCAACTTGTTGTTCTCCACCGCCATCCGCATAATAGTCTTCAAGCTCGGTTGCTGCTTCTTCTCCAGATGGTGTGAGGGAGTATTCACGATCTATGTTCATTTGTACATAGCTGCGGGTTGCCAACCGTTTAATTGCTTTACCAAAACGGCGGTCACTCATATCTAAATCATCGCATATCATATCCATATCAGCAGGATGGTCAAGTTTACCTAGATAGCGAATAATATCAAATGCACCTTTGAGATGTTGGAATTTCTGTAAATCAGCAGAAAGTTCTGGCATTCTTCACCCTTCTGTTAGACCTTTAATTAAATCATATCAATAGTATAACCGCATCATTCATACCCTACAAGCAGGCTATGCTTAATTGTTGTTATTTTATTATAGCATGATGATTTTTGCTTGTCCCTCAACCTCACTCAGAACATGACGTGTATCCACAATCACTGAACTATGTTCTGCAATTTCTTGCCAGTCAAATATCGAGTGGTCTGTAACCACGACAACACAATGAGCATCTTCCAACAGTTGAGTTGAGTATGGCTTTGATGTCATTGAAATATCATTTTCTAGTCGGATTTTGGCTACATGTGGGTCATGATATTGAACATTAGCACCTTTATGACGGAGTAAACTGATAATATCGAGGGCGGGGCTTTCACGAACATCATCGACATCTCGTTTATAGGCAACACCTAAGACAACCACATTTGACCCTTTAACTGCGCGTTCTTGATTATTGAGGGCATCGGTAATTTTGTCGATGACATAATAGGGCATTGATGTATTAATTTCGCTCGCAAGTTCAATAAAGCGCGCATTATAGTTCAATGTCTTGAGTTTCCAACTGAGATAATGCGGGTCAACAGGAATACAATGTCCACCTAAACCAGGACCGGGATAAAATGGCATGAAGCCAAATGGTTTGGTTGCTGCGGCTTGGATAACTTCCCACACATCAACACCTAACTTATCACACATCAACGCCATTTCGTTGACCAATCCGATATTGACCGCACGGAATGTATTTTCCAATAACTTCACCATTTCAGCGGATGTAGGTGACGAGACTGGGATTACGGTATCGACAGCTGCTGCGTAAAGCTCTTGGGTGACTTCGGTACAATCGGGCGTAATACCGCCAACTACTTTAGGGGTATTGCGTACTGTGTAATGTTTATTCCCTGGGTCAATGCGCTCTGGTGAAAATGCGATAAAAACATCTTCGCCGACTGTTAGACCGCTTTTGATAATCTCGGGTAAGATGATTTCTTCCGTTGTACCAGGGTAAGTTGTACTTTCCAATACAATGAGCATTCCTGCACGACAGATTTTACTAATGGATTGTGATGCCTGAATGATGAATGACATATCTGGGTCGCGTGTTTTTCGCAGAGGGGTTGGCACACAGATACTGATGGCATCCACTTCTTTTAGATCATCATATGAGGTTGTTGCCCGTAATTTCCCTGATGCAACAAGGGGAGCAAGCCGTTCTGATGGTATGTCTGCGATGTAACTTATACCTGCGTTAAGCTGGTCAATTTTTTCTGGTTGTACATCTAAACCAATAACCTGAAAACCTGCCTCAGCAAATTCTACAGTGAGTGGAAGTCCGACATAACCCAAACCCACAACAGCTATTGTCGCGGTACGATTCATGAGTTTATCTAAAAGTATCTGCTTATAATCCATATACATCTCTCTAGAAATCTTCAATTAAGGCATGATTATAAACCGCTGATTGCTTTCACCATAGCCTAAACCTATTTGATACCACTTTGGGAAAAACTCTCGATGAACTGTCGCTGGAATAATACAAATAGGATAACCAGTGGTGCAATAACAAGAAGTGTTCCAGCCATCAATTGACCATAAAACGCCCCTTGGTCGGTTGTTTTGATGAGTTTATTGAGACCAACTGTTAGCGGACGGACTTCTTCTGAGCGTGTAATAATGAAGGGCCACAAAAACTCATTCCAGTGTGAGCTAACAGAGACAAGCGAAAAGGCAACATATGCAGGGATTGCATTCGGGACATAGACATGGCGAATCACTTGTATCAGGTTTGCGCCATCAATTCGTGCCGCTTCTTCAAGGTCAAGTGGAATTTCGCGGAAGGTCTGGCGTAACAATAACACCCCAAATGCAGACCCCCAATAGGGCATCATCAATGCAATGTGTGTATCAAAAAGCCCAAGTGTGTTGATGACCCGAAAATTTTGTACGAGTAGAACACCCGTCGGAATCATCAATTGTAGCAAGATGATAAATAGAATGATGTTACGTCCCAAAAACTTCATCCGAGCAAAAGCATAAGCGGCTGTTGTGACCGTGAAGAACTGCACCAAGAGTGTTCCCGTCACAAAGATAATGCTATTAATGTAATGCCGTCCCCATGGTGCTATATCGAAGGCGCGAGTGTAATTCTCAGTTGTAATTTCACTGCCGATGAAAATATTACCGTTAGTCACAGGCTCAGTTTCTGGGCGGAAGCTAACCAAAATTGTGAAAACAAGGGGAATCAAAAAGACAATTGCAATAAAAACAGTTAACCCTGTTGATAGACGGTCAATAAGCTTGGTTTGGGAGTTCATTTAATCATCCTCCTGACGCTCGAAGAATACAAAGTTAGAGACGGTGAAAATCAATAGTGCGCCGACAAGAATAATCGACATCGCATTAATATATCCCCAGTTTCGGCGTTCTGAGATATTCTGGAAAATGAGATAGAGCAGTAAGTTTGCACTATCAGCAGGTCCACCTTCACCAAGTGCCTGTAATTGCTCAACGGTTTGGAAGGCAAATGTAAATGAGATGACCAGTACAAATAAGAGTGTTCGGCGTAATAGGGGGAGTGTCAAATATAAAAATTGCTGGTAATCATTTGCACCATCCAGTGATGAAGCCTCATAAATATCGCGCGAGATATTCTGTAATCCAGCCAAGAAGAATATCATGAAGTAACCCGCTTGCTTCCATATATTCACAATAATCACAGATAGCAGAACCAAATCAGGATTCCCTAACCAATTTAATCCCGGATGACCGACAGAACGTAATATGGCATTGGCTAGCCCGATACTATCGGAGAAGATAAATGCCCAAATACTCGCAGCACCAATCAGCGGGAGCAGAGATGGATAAAATACTGCAAACCGCCATAATCCCATAAATCGTAATTTTCGATTGAGCAGGAGTGCCATCAACAGCCCTAAAGGTACACCTAATATCACTGTTGCAAAAGCGAAGACAAGCGTGTTTTTCAATGTGTCGAGAAAGCGTCCACCCATATAATGTGTTTCGTCAAACAGGTCTTGATAATTTTGTAGACCAACAAAATCAGGCGGTTTATCTGCCGAATTTAGCCCTCGTGCAGGACGATAAAAGCTATCATTTACTGTCTGAATTGCAGGAATCACATTAAACATAAGAACAAAAATAAGAGTGGGTGCAACAAGTAAATAAGGGATAATAATAGATATGAGGGGTTTTCGTTTGGATCGCATAACTTTCCTCGATAAATACCAAAAGAGGCGCAATACATACGCCCCTTGAGTGTCTTACAGATTGCGATATTTAGCGATATTCAGCTAGGATACCGTCGATTTGTGCTTGTGCATCATCCAATGCTGCTTGTGCGTCTTCAGCTTCACCGATGAGGATACTTTCGAGTGTGCCGTTGATAATGCCTTGGATTGTAATTGCTGCATAGCTTGTGAATTCTTTGTCAGCAAATTCGAGTTGGTCACGAGCAATGCCATATTGTGGGAATTCTTCAACCAGTGATGCAAGGGGTTCAGTTTCCCATGCAGTTGCATTTGCCGCGATATACCCTGTTGTTGCACCCCAATCTGCTTGGACTTCTGGTGAGGATAAGAATGTAACCCATTTCCAGATTGCATCCATTTCTTCCGCCGATTTTGAGCCATCATCGAAGACATAGAGATTACCACCACCTGTTGGTGAACCGTAACCTGTACCATCTTCACCAGCAGGACCACTTGGCAGATACCAGACACCCACTTCAAAATCAGCATCATTGAGGATACGGGTGAGATTACCTGTTGTGTGGTAAATCATAGCCGCTTGACCAGCAAGGAATGCGGTTGGTGTATCGCCCCACGCTGAACCACCCATTGGTCCTACACCGAGGTCTGAACCGAGTGAACGTAAGAATTCAACTGCTTCGACTGCTTCTGGTGTGTTGAAAAGGACTTGTGTTGGGTCATCATTGACAATATTTTGACCATAAGCGATTGCGAAACTTTGGTACATCCAAATTGGGAAACCGCCAGCGACAGGAACTTGTAAGCCATCACGTTCATCTGTGGTTAGCGCTTGAGCAATTTCAACAAGTTCAGCATTGTTGGTGGGTGGTGCATCATAACCAGCTTCTGCCAATAAGTCCGCGTTATAGTACAAAATAGGGGTACTGCGTTGGAATGGAATTGACCAAACATTACCCTCTTCATCAACACTGTTTGCTAGCAATGCTGGGAAGAAATCATTGATGTAATCTTCACCATTTTCCATTGCATCAATGAAAGATTGTACGGGGATAATATATCCTTCTTCGGCAAAACTATAGAGATCCGTTGCTAGCATAACAGCGACATCAGGACCTGCACCGCCACCTTGTAGTTCGGTCAAAATCGTTGTGCGTGTGTCTGTATATGAACCACTGAATACAGGATTAATGGTGATACCGGGATTTTCAGCTTGGAACATATCCGCATAGCCTTGGAAGATACCTTCAGCATCATTGGCTGTTGCGGATGGGAAGTAAAAATCGATGACAATCTCATCTTGTGCTTGTAGCGCACCTGTTAAGATTGTTAGTGTTGCGAGAATAAACATTGTGCGAAGTAACTTTTGCATAAAACAAACCTCCAAAATTGGATAATTGATATGATATTGTACTCGTGGAATTAAACATTTACAGTATTATATTTACTTTGCATTTTGATTAAGATTCTACCTGTACTTTGCCTCCTATTAACTTCTTTTGAGTGCTATGGAAATAGGCTTAATCGTCGACTATAGATACTGAACTATAACAATCTACTTGACTCTCCTCTTACCTGAGACTGTATAATTTCTTTATCTTTCCGCGGAGATGAAACAATATGTTGAAAATAGGTGAATTTGCACGCCTCGGACACGTATCTGTCGTGGCGCTCCGACACTATGATGAGTGCGGTTTGCTCAAACCTAGCAGAATTGATGATTTTACAGGGTATCGTTATTACTCAGTTGCACTCTTGCCTCGCCTCAATCGGATTCTAGCTTTGAAGGATCTTGGTTTCTCGCTAGAACAAATTGAGCAAGTCTTGAATGGTGGACTGACACATGAACAACTGCATGGAATGCTCACACTAAAACATGCTCAGATCGAACAACATGTCAAATCTGAGCAAGCGCGGCTGGTACGCATAGCAGCGCGTCTGAGACAAATAGAATTGGAGAACCAAATGTCACAATATGATGTTATTCTGAAGAAAATCCCATCGATGGTGGTTGCCTCGCGTCGTATCACTATCCCAACCAATGATGATGTCCCAAATTATCTAGGTCCAGCTATTAGAGAAGTTTGGGAATATGTGAATGCTCAAAAAGCTGATGTTGTCGGAACGGATTTTACAATCTGGCATCAAGCTCCTGATGTGTATAGAGATGAAGTCGTTGAGGCAATCGTACCTATAAAACAAATGCTATCAGGAACGGATCGCATTACTGTATATGAGCTAGAAGAGGTACTGGTGGCTTCTGCTGTCCATCATGGTGATTTTGAAGATTTTACGCAACTGCATACTGTTATCCTAAAGTGGATTGAGGCAAATGGGTATGAATCTACTGGTGGGTATCGTGAAATATATATAAAGCATAACCCAGATAATTATAATGATTCCACTACTGAGGTACAGTTACCTGTAAAACTTTCATCATAATACTCGTTTGAAAAATTGAGACCTCACTTGGCTGTTCTAATTGAGGTCTCAATTTGCGATACTAGATACCAATGTCTCGTTGTTCAAAACGTTGAATGGATAGACCAACAAGCATAAGTGATAAGGCGACTAAGCCTATAACGTGTGCCCAGATGAAACCCTCGGCTAAGATGTTTCCAGCATTATAATATGTGAAGAACGAAATCCAGCCGATAGGTTCAGCAAATGTTCCCTCCGCCATTGCTCCTGCTGTTTGTATCATATAGCTGGCGATTACAAATGCTGTGATAATACCAAGTGCAACTTGCCTGCGTCGCACAAGGGTTGCAATAAGCATCGTGAATGCCATAACAAAGGTTAATACTGGAATGAGCATGATAGTGACTTCTATCAACGCACTCATATCTAAGTCAACATCACTGACTATCACGCCGATTGTCATCCCCAGATAAATCATTAGAACAACACCGATAATCGAGATGGTATATGCTACAAATTTTTCAATCAGTATCCATGCACGGTTTAAAGGTAAGCTAAGTAATACATCTAGAATGCCATCATCTTCTTCATTAGCAGTAATACGCATTCCCATGACGACAGGGTAGACAGCGAAAATTAGTGCGAATTTACCGAAGAAGCCCATCGCAACAAAGCCTTCCGATGTCGCGAATAACTCGAGGTCTTTCCCAATACCAATCATCCCAAGTAACACAGGTGGAAAACTTTCTAGCAAATCCGCCATTTGTTGCATATCAAAGAGAGGCACCATCAGGACAACCAATAACCCCATGCTGGCTAAGCCTAAACCCCAATATAGCATGGGTTTCCATGTTTGTTTTAAGGTTTCAATAAAAATTGCACCACGCATCATTGACCTCCTAAAGTCCTATATCACGACGATTAAACATCATGACCGATAAACCCAAACAAACGATAGCGACACTCATAAGTGCAATTGACGTTAGTGGATTGAATGTATCAAGAACAATCGCCGCACCATTTGAGTGATAAAAGAATGAAAATTGTTGTAAGGTCGCAGCAAAGGTTTCACTAGCCGCTTCACCCAGAAAGTTGATAAAGTAACTCACCAGCACAAATCCTGCTGATAACCCGATTACCGTAATTTTACGCCTTGCTGTTGTGCCAATTAGGCTTGTCACAGTAATGATAAGTAATATCGCAGGGTACATATTGAGAATACTGAGAATTACCTTGCCGAGATCAGCTTCAACTTTGAATAGTGCAATACCAATCAATGGATAGATGATGCAAAGTATAATCACACCGAATGATAAAAGGGCATAGGCAATAGACTTTTCGATAATCACTTGTGTCCGTGAAACGGGCAGGGCTAGCATAATATCTAGAACCCCATTGTCCTCTTCATTGACTGTGATATTAAGTCCAGCCATCACAGCATAAAATGACAACATCAACATGGCATAACTCACAAACCCTGATGTAATCCAGCCTTCTGCGGTTGAGAACATACGCAAATCATTTATGCCAAATGCACTTAGCATTGCTGGCGGTAAGGATTCCAATAATGAGACATACCCATCGATAAGATCTGAACTGGATGCGATGGCGACTAGATAAAGTCCTAATATTCCGATTCCGCAACCCCAATATAGTGTCGATTTCCAATTTGACCGCATGGTATCTTTAATGATAACCCCTGTCATGATGGTTGTTCCTCTCCACTATAGAAGGCGAGGAAAATCTCCTCTAGTGACGGGTCTTCGATACGGATTTCTTCAACATATCCTGTACTAATGACACGCATAAGTGGGTCAAAGTCACCAAAAAGTTGCAGATGTACAGAACTACCATTCATCTCTACGCTATCAATGCTATCGATACTCATAAGCTGGTTTTGCAAACCACTTGGAACAACATCACGGAATTTGACATCTACCCAATGGAATTCCACATGTGTCAATTTTTCGATAGTTTCGACTGCTTTGAGTTCACCATCTCGTATGATAGCAACACGGTCACAGATGCTCTGAACTTCGCTCAACACATGGGATGATAAAAAGACTGTTTTATTCTGCGCTCGGTAATCACTCATCATCTGGTTAAAGGTCTGTTGTATCAATGGGTCAAGCCCACTGGTCGGTTCATCAAGGATGAGTAAATCAGGTTGGTGCATCATCGCTAATACCAAACCGAGTTTACGCTTGTTACCCGTCGAATAATCCCGAATTTTCTTGCTTAAATCGAGTTTGAGCTTATCTGCTAATTCATTAGCATGACCTGTGATTTGTGCAACATCTCCCCGCACACTCGCCAGATAATGTACAATTTGTTTACCAGTACGATTTTTCCATAGATTCAGTTCCCCCGGTAAAAAACCGATGCGACGATGGATTTCTACACTATCGGCTCGTGTATCTAAACCAAAGATTGTCGCAGAACCGCTGGTCGGGCGAATTAAATCCAGCAAAAGGCGAATAGTTGTTGTTTTACCTGCGCCATTCGGTCCCAAATAACCAAAAACTTCCCCCTGTTGGATATTTAAGTCTAAGTTGCTTAGCGCAATGGTCTGTTCTGGACCAGCACCATATGTTTTGGATAAGCCTTTTGTCTGAATAAGGTCTGACATGCCCATGATTCCCTCTTTCTAGTTATCTATGATGATGATGTATCATCAAATAATTGTTGGACAAGTTGTCG
Organism: uncultured Anaerolineaceae bacterium; assembly: GCA_964352825.1. Taxonomy (GTDB): domain Bacteria; phylum Chloroflexota; class Anaerolineae; order Aggregatilineales; family Phototrophicaceae; genus UBA6055. The sequence goes on along the minus strand of CAYGTY010000003.1, from coordinate 2,272 downwards.
CGCACCCTCAATATAAGCGATGATAATTTGGCGGGCAGCGATTACATTACTATCCCCTTCAACCTGTAGATGCCGTTGTACCAGTTCCCCTATTTCATGAACGACTTCATCGGTTGGTGGGGCAAGCTCTTCGGGTATAACATCCCCCAGTTTTAAATAACCGTAATTCAACATATTGAATACATAAGCTGTTGTCGCTGGTGTGATGTCTTGCCGAATCGCACCAACAGCCTTGAGCTTTGTTAACATCTCGTCGGATAATCCTAAGCGTTGTTGATAGATGTTACTATTGGGGCGGTCAATAAATCCTGACCCCATCAACCACCGTTGCTTAGAAAATAATGCCCACAAAAAATCATCTTCTTTCATCAATGCTAATACATGTCGATACATGCTGGCAAAGACTTTTTCGGAGGTATCATTTTTAATACGTATTGCCCACTCATCAAGGAATTTTTCTACCTCTCGCAGAATCAATCTATAGATGAGCGCATCCTTGCTTTTGAAATGTAGATAAACAGCACCCTTCGATATACCTGCTTTTTTTGCTATATCACTCACAGATGTTTTGTCATAGCCATATTGAACAATGAGGATTGCGGTTGCATCTAATATTCGATTTTCTCTTACTTGCTGTTTGTTTTTTGTCTGATTCTTCAAAATAATCCTTACTATGACTATATGACCAATAACGTATTTTTAGTCAAATTATAATTCTAATCTAGAGGATTGGTCAATAAAAATCGTATGAACCCCTAAAATTTGGGGGGTAGCGAAGAATTGTGATTCTTTTACGACTTTATACAAGTTGCGACATTACAAATATGTTATATTTAGAATATGTCTAGTATGATAGAAGTGTGTAAATTCGATCAATTAACATATTCGGTTAACATATATAAAGAAACCTCACAAAATAGAAACAAAGCATAGTTACAAAATTGTGATACAATTTGTATTGTAAACAAGCTAGGTATATTTAGCGAAAGTTATGAAAATTATGTATGAATACGACAGTGATATGGATGCAAAACCGACAACTCTCCCTATGTATCCTCGTCGCCCATCTCCTGATGACCCAAGGTGGCGAGACGTTGCTGTACGTTCGAGAACACGTAATCAGACGAATATTACACGTTTTCCTGCAGATGATGGTGAGATTGAAATTACGACTGTCTATGCTGGTGATACGATTGCCATAATCCCTGAAGTACAGTTTCACTACTATGTTGCTGCACGGATTGGTTATCATGTGGGTTGGGTGAATTTTAAGCATGTTAAATTGTTATCGCTTAAACCCGGTAAACGCGGTACCCTTCTAAATGATACAAAACCTAATGTGCCACCTGACCGTGATGAACGGATTGCACAGCATCAAGAGATGCAAGAACGTCTATATCGTGAGGAGCAAGAGCGTTTATATCAAGAAGAACAAGAACGCTTGTATCAAGAGGAACAAGAACGCCAATATCAGGAGCACCAACAACAATTATATAACGACGCACAAGAACGCGCCCACCGCGAACAAGAGCGTCTATATCAAGAAGCGCAACAACGTATTTACGAAGCCCACCAAGAGTCAGAATCAGATGATTACGACTATGACTATGATTATGGTTACGATGAGCAAGAAACACAACCTGCTCCAATTGAAAGACAAACTCCTTCAATCCCCAAATCGGATGTCAACCGTATTATTGACAAACTAAAAAACCTCGGTGGATTATTTAGCCGAAGATAATATCTGCGACACAGTTCCTAATTTTACGTATAATGTAATGAAAACCCTTTGACTTTAAACAAAAAGTGGTTTGGGTATAAATTATATGGAGTAGGATATGAAGTTTGTTTTAGGGTTACTGTGTTTAGGCTATCTTGTGATGCCGAATTTAGGGGTGTTCGAGTTACTTCCTGATGCGATTCCTATTGTTGGACATCTTGACGAATTAGCTATCACGTTTCTCATGACCAACTTCTTCGGCTTGAGTTTGGGGAAGAATAACGAAAAACCCAATTTATCATCACAAATTATGTTTGTAATCACTGGTGGATTAGCCCTGCTTTATCTGATGTACCCGAGCTTCGGCACAGTCGAGTTTTTGCCTGATGCACTCCCATTTGCTGGGAATGTTGATGAAGTGCTTGCATCACTTGTACTGACGTATATTGGTAATTCTGTACGTTCCCCAAAATCCAAAAACGAAGATATTATTCAAGGTGATTTAGTCGAATCAGACGAAATAAAGATGATAGAAGGGCAATAATAAAATCC
>CAYGTY010000002.1:61067-81982 GCA_964352825.1 uncultured Anaerolineaceae bacterium | reverse complement strand
CAATCCTCGCAGAAATCAGCCGTAACCTCGGTGAGGCTATGGTTGGCATCAATGTGTCATCTATGGCAGATGGCGAAAAGATGGCTGGACGCGGTTGGTAGATATTTACTGATAATTAGCTGACTCAAGGAGCGTACTTGAATTAAGTACGTTCTTTGATTTGTATTGACCTCATAAAGTATTTTTTGACCTTTTATGGATTCTCATGATATAATTTTAATTATAGCTAATAATAAACGCGAAGGTCTCTTAGATGCGATTTGCAATAAGTTCAAAACACTATTCTGATGAGTTTCCAAACGGAATAAATTTGGATAACAAAGTTGAAGTATATTTTGATCGGGTATTAGGATGGCAGTTAATCCCTGCTCAAGACACTACCAATAATTTGAAACATTCGGGTTTTGCTGTTTTGCAAATTGTTATGAGTTTTTTTTGAGAGTATTTCCAAGTATCATGATGGATTTTGTGAAAAAGGATATTCAAAAAAATATTTCAAAAAAGGTTTTGAGCTAGTCTTTCCCCAAATATCTGAAGTTATTATAGATAATTCAAAACGTGAAGAGTTACTTGAAGAGATATATGATAAAGTTCGGTGTGGACTATATCATTCAAGCCTTACTGGAACTGGAATAATGATAACGGGTGAGATTGATTCAAGCATAGAAATACATACAAATTTCATAGTGATGAACCCACATAAGATTGTAGTTCCACTAGAAGCATATCTGCGAGGTTATGTTCGTGAATTGCGTAACAAATCAAATGTTGACTTACGAGACAGGTTTGAAGCAAGATTTGATTTTGATAATGGAGTTAAGTGACACTTGTTAGCGGTTTAATTATTCGGCTCATTTTGCTTTTGAGATGACACAGCACACCAGATGATACATCGGAGTTTTGTCATATTTCACGTTCCGAAATCGACTTTGGTTGAATAGCGCGATATTGCCATTCATAACCAATAGGTCCATGATGACGAACCTTTCGTGTGTCGATGAAATCCCACTCAGCTAATTTATTGAGTAAGACAACATCCCATTTGTTTAATGCAGATTTCTGCATCTTCTGTGCAAGGCAAGATCGATTGATCCAATCGTCGTGGTCCTGCAATACGCTCAACAACTTCTCCGCCATTGATGTTAATCTGGAGTCGGTCTGTTGCTGAACATCTTCAAAAATCTTGTGTTGCATTTATACCTCCATAAATTCTAATTGCCTGATAAGGGCAATGTGGTCGATGTGATTATTGTGCCGTATCATCAGAGTGATGCGCAAGTTGTGCTAATTCATGGATAGCATTTATATCGCCACCGAAAACAGCTTGCAGTTGTTGATTTGATAGCTTTGACCCTAAAGATGGTAGTGCTACGAATGAATCGCTTAATGTGCCTGCGAGTATAGAGTTAGGGTCCACGCAGATATACTCCTGATTACGCTTCTATATGTAACCAGCGTAGCATAGTGGATTGTCGGGAGACTGTAATTTCTCGAATTTGAACTATGTAATCTTTCTGGTTCTAACGGAATTTGTGGAAATGGAAGAGACTGTGACCATACCCGATTAATTGGGACAGTCAACGGTTTTACATCATAATTCGATCATTTAATCTTTGCAACAGAACCTATAATTGTGCAATTAACTCACTGCGATTAAAAGATTTTGCACCGTACCAGAGTAGTACCACGTCAACCACCCACAGAATAAGTCCAATTAGAATAACCATCTCTACACTAAAATACATAGCCCCAGCGGATTGACCGACTACCAGTAACACAATCGGAATGACAACCAGACCACCCAGTTGATTAGCCTCCTGAAATGAGCGCACACGGGAAGACACCAATACCATCGTAGCCAGTCCAAGACCCGCCGCCGCTGGAGCAACCCAGACAATCATCACAATCCACATGAGATTGGGCATGAAAATTTGTCCGATAATCGACCATCCAATGATATTAGCCGTTATACAATACAAGGTTGCACCAACGCCTCCGATAATAATTGCAGGAATCCAAGCCACCAGCATCTTGCCAATATAGATTTCGCTATCTGTCACGGGTGAGTAAATGAGCGCCTCCAGTGTCTTGCGTTCTTTCTCCCCAGCAAAGCTATCTGCAGCAAGGACATTTGACACCAACACGGGTAGAATGAGAAACAGAGGTGCGAGCTGATAGACGATAATCAGATAAAAAATCCGCTGATTATCTGATTCATAGGCATCCAATTCAGAACCAATACCATCGGGTAGATTTTCGAAGAAGCTCGACATTTCTGATGTAAGGTCATCGAGAGATGCCTCATTCTGCAAAATAATACCCAGAAGAGCGGGAATGAAAATCATTAAAATTGCAGGAATAAGGATCAGTGGATACAGAACGGCTTTGCTGTTGGAAGCAACCTTTAAATCTTTTCGCGTAATTGCAAATATACTTCGCCATTTCATTATGTATTCTCCGTTTTGCTGTGCAATGCAAAATAGACATCTTCCAAAGTAGGCTCTTGTGGCACGACACGATAGACTTTCACACCGTCTCTTATCAATTTAGACAGCACATTGGGAATTGCCTTATGTTTTATACCAGACACGGTCACCACAGATTTTTTATGACTTAGCTCAGATATGCCCGAAAATGTTTGTAGCAGTGTAATTGCCTGTTGCACCTGTTCAGCATCAACCTCAATTTCCAAAGTCAAGTTATGGACAGCCTGGCTTGATAATTCTTTCGGTGTACCAATTGCTACGATACGCCCCCGTTCCAATACAGCGACTCTATCGCAGATTCGTTGAGCATCATGCAAATTGTGCGTTGCTAGTAAAACGGTTCGGTGTTTCTCTCGGCTGAGGTGTAAAATTAAGTCATTGACCTGTTTGGCGGCAATCGGGTCAAGACCAGAAGTCGGTTCATCTAAAAAGAGCATTTCTGGTTCATGTAAAAAAGCGCGTGCCAATGCCAATCGTTGCTTCATCCCCTTGCTATAACCGCCGACTTTCTCATCAGCCCGATCTTGCAAATCAAAAATTGTCAACATCTCAGTTACCCGCTTTTTGACTTCGTTCTTAGGGATGCTGTATAAATCGGCAAAGATGGTCAAATTGTCACGGGCATTCAATTGCTCATACAGGGAGGGTGTCTCAGTTAAAACGCCAGTTTTCTGACGCAGTGCAGATCCTTCTTCTATTGGATCATGCCCCAGTACCTTTAGTGTGCCTCCATTGGGTGTCAGAACCCCATTCAAGAGGCGAACTGTGGTCGTCTTGCCTGCACCATTATGTCCCAGTAGTCCGAAAACCTCGCCTTGTTTCACTTCCAGAGTCAATTCATCTACGGCTACTGTTTCACCAAATTGTCGCGTAAGACGATTTGTAGTAATGACCATCATACACATTTGCCTTTCACTGGCTGAAATTTCAGTTTCAATATATTTGCTGAATACTGTTTGTGATTATCTCTACACGGAATTAATCTTGTAAGGTCAAAAAATCTATCCGAAGATTAAGCAACCCTAAAATAGTCATGAATAATGCCACCCAAAATGTCTTGTCGCTTAATGTCACCGGTGAGGGTAGGTGCGGTCATCTGTTTAGGAATTAATTCGTATTGGTCTATGTTGTTGCCATATTTGATCTCAGCTACAGCAATCAGCATCGCACACCGATTCATCTAGCATATCGTCAGAATTGATCTTTTGTACAATGGCAGATAAATCATCATCTTCGGCGACATGTTTTTTCAACTCAGTCAGAGCATAGTCCTCAATAATCACAACTGCGCCTGTATTGGTATCAAGATAGGCACTACTCTCGAAATCACTGATTTCAAATGCAAGATCAAAATCGGTTCTATTGATCTTTAGTTTTTTCATCGGTAACTCTTCACGTAACATATACTGTGCAAGTGGTTCAGGTGTCAGAAACTGACCATTTGTCTTGTGCGATTTGCTTGTGCGTTGCTTAAACCACCATATACATACATAATAACCTAAGTTAACCTTGATATTTATAGTTGAATCCATAAAGGCAATCAATAAAATTCATGACTAATCATAAGAAACCCAAAAAAACTGCAACCATGCGAGATGTGGCAGAGCTTGCAGGGGTATCCCAACCAACTGTGTCCCGTGTCCTGAACAAAAAGAAGACATCGGTCTCTATTAGTGAAGAAACACGTGTGAAAGTACTAGCTGCCGCTGATGAACTAAATTACCATCCGAATATGCTGGCACGAGGCTTACGAACACAAAAGACGCAGATGATTGCTATTATGATTGCCGACATCTCCAATAACTTCTATCATCCTATTGTTCGTGCTGTGCAGGATATTGCTCGCGAATATCAATATGATGTGATGGTTGCCAATAGTGACCATGTGTACCAAACTGAAAAACAGTTTTTATCAGCTGTATCCCGTCGTCCCGTTGATGGTGTGATAATGGTTCCAATTCATATGACATATGATGATATTGACCACTTTGTCAAGCAGACTCATACACCTGTTGCTGTACTTGGACAACATATTGATCATCCGCAGGTGGATGTTGTTTATGGAGACGATGAGTCCGCAATGTACTCAGCAACACGTTGGTTAGTTGAGTCACAGGGATATAAAAATTTGGGTTTTATTGGTGTGCCTGAGGACTTACCACCAGGACCACGTCGTTTTGGTGGTTTTGAACGTGCTTTAACTGACCTACAGTTGCCAATCAATCCACAGCATATCGTGATGTCAGACTTCACGATTGAGGGGGGACGCAATGCGGCTCGCCAATTGCTGAATAGAGGGGATTTACCTGATGCACTGTTCGTTCTCAATGACCTAATGGCGATTGGTGCTATCTTAACATTACAAGATGCAGGATATCGCATTCCTGAAGATATTGCTGTCATTGGTTTTGATGATATACAAGAAGCTACAATTATTCGTCCTGCACTAACAACCATCGCGCAAAAGCCCTACGATATCGGGTATAAGCTCGGTAAGCTACTGTTTGAACGAATCGAAAATCCATCACTCCCTACGCGACGTGTTGAAAGCCTTTTGGAACTTATCAAGCGCGATTCAGCATAACGCCCAGCGTCACTTAAGTTTGAAGTGATTCTAAACATCACGTAAAATACGGATATATATTTATATAGAGATGGACTTCATATGAATCGTAGAAATTTCTTAAAAAATATCCTGACAACAATTGGATTTGCGGCAATTCCTACTTCTCTAAATTTTGCTCAAGATGCAAATGCGGGTGATGAATTTTGGGAAGTCAAAGGGGCAATCTTAAATGTACATGATCCAGTTGTAATTAAGCAAGACGACTATTATTATTTGTTCTCTACGGGTACAGGAACGCATGTAAAACGCTCATTAGATTTTAGTGATTGGCGTAATGCGCGTGGGTATCCTGTTTTTAACAGTATGCCAGAAGAAGCATTTGCATATGTCCCAGATGCACGGGATATTTGGGCTCCCGACATTTCATACTACAACGATCGGTATCACTTGTACTATTCGGTCTCAACATTTGGGTCGAGTCGGTCTGCCATCGGGCTTGCCACAACACCAACATTACATTCCGATGATGAAAATTTTGAATGGATTGATCACGGTATTGTGGTGAAATCGAGTGCTGGTGACAACTTCAATGCCATAGATGCCAACCTTATCTTAGATGCTGATGATGAACCGTGGCTCGTTTTTGGCAGTCATTGGAGTGGCATCAAAATGATCAAACTTGATTATGAGACTGGAAAACAACCTGAAGACGATACCACCATGTATGATATTGCCTCCCGTGCAATTCATCCACGAGCAATTGAAGCGCCATTTATCATTCATCGCAACGGTTACTACTATCTATTTGTATCGTTTGACCAATGCTGCAACGGTATAAATAGCACGTATAACGTAAGGGTAGGACGCTCTGAATCAGTCACAGGTCCTTATGTTGATCGTGATGGTGTTGATATGATGGAAGATGGTGGCACTCAGATTACCTTCGATAAAGGACGGTATCATGGTCCGGGTCATAATTCGATCTTTAGTGAAGATGGACAAGATTATATTATCTATCATGCTTATGATGCTGTACAAGGTGGTACACCAACACTGCGTATCAATAGACTCGAATGGGATGACGATGATTGGTGCTATATCCCATTTATGCAAACAGATGATACTTAAGTAAGTGGTCACATGTTTTTAAATGTAGGGGCGTTGCCATATTTCTGCGCCTATAAGCGGTTGATGACACAGCGTCAATCCTACAAAATTTCAATTTCATTTTGAACAACTACTTAAATAAAACTGAGGTAAGAGGCTGGTATAGTCCCTTACCTCACATATGTTTAACTAAGATGTAGTGCAATTACAGATGCTGCTGGTATATCAATTTTCAGTGTGCGATTGTCATGGATAGCTACACCGTTAAATGCTTTTGGCTGCACACGGTCAGGAGTATCAAATGTATTATGTGCGGTGATATCATCATCCACAAGAATTGTCCCACTCACCTGATTTATGTCCATATCCGCTATATCACAATCTAATATGACGGACTGATTTGGATGTAGGTTTGTGATGGTTAGCAAAACCTCTCCTGATTCAGATTTTGATGCGCTGGCACTAACCATGGGTAGCGATTGATCTCCTACAGCATAGACATCACATTCAATATCAAGCGATAGGGCTGTAGCATCTTGATGCCCCTTGAACATGTCAAAGACATGATAGGTGGGGGTGAGAATCATCTTTTCGGCTTTGGTCAAGAACAATGCTTGGATCACATTGACAGTCTGTGCCAAATTTGCCATTTGGACACGATCACAGTGGTCTTGAAAAATGTGGAAGGTCAGTGCCGTTACAATAGCATCACGCATGGAGTTTTGCTGATACAAAAATGCTGGATTTGTCCCAGGTTCAACTGGATACCATGCTCCCCATTCATCAACAATCAACCAGATTTTCTTTTCGGGGTCGTATTCATCGAGAACTGCTGAGTTCTGCTGGATGACATGATCCATCACATTGGCTTCATGCAAGACCTCAAACCATTCTTTTTCACCAAATTGGGTCGCAGAGTGTTCTGGTTTTTGTGGGAAGTAGACGTAGAAATGAATACTCACACCATCCATTTTCACGTTATGGCGGCGATACATAACCTTATCCATGAAGATTTTGATGTCTTCACCATTGTGATCTGATCCACCAAGCCCTGCCGCAATCTTCATCATCGGTAATTCATGATAATTGCGTACAAAGGTATGATATTGTGAATAAAGGTCGGCATATTGTGTTGGTGTCATATGACCGCCACATCCCCAGTTCTCATTACCTATTCCCCAGAATGGGATATTCCACGCTTGCTCACGACCATTTTCACGCCGCTCATTTGATAGGGTACTGTCATTATCAGAGGTTAGGTATTCGACCCAATCGCGCATCTCTTGCACCGTGCCACTACCGACATTACCGCCGAAGTAGGGCTCACAATCTAGCTGTTCACAGAGGTCAAGGAATTCATGTGTCCCGACTAAGTTCGGCTCGGGTGCATTTCCCCAAAAATTTAGTCGTAGTGGACGGTCTTCTTTTGGACCAATACCATCACGCCAATGATATTCATCAGCGAAACAACCACCGGGCCACCTCAGATTTGGAATATTGATTTTACGGAGCGCTTCTATAATATCGTTTCGGAATCCGCGTGTATTGGGGACAGTTGAGTCTTCACCCACATAGAAACCATCATAAATACAGCGTCCTAGATGTTCTGCAAAGTGTCCGTAAATATGACGGTTGATTGTACCGCGTGCCACTTTTGTCTTGAGGGTCAATTTGTTCATCATGTATCCTTTATTTTTGGATTAAAATCCATTGGATAATGCGTAATACATATCGTTCCAACGAATCTCATTTTTTAAGTTATGGATGGTTGTGCCATCTGTGATGTGTAGATATTCTAACCCTGCAATGTCAGCATAATCTGCCATATATTCGGCATCAATGGCTTGGCTGAACCCAGTATGATGTGCGCCACCTGAATAAATCCAGCCTGCCAGACCATCTTTGAAGTTTGGCTTCGGCACCCACAATGCTCGCGCGACAGGTAGATTCGGCATCTCATTATCTGCATCAACAACATCAACATCATTAACAATCAGACGAAAACGGTTGCCCATATCCACTAACGAGGCGTTAATTGCAGAACCAGCGGGTGTGTTGAATACAAGACGAGCAGGGTCTGCTTTGCCACCAATTCCAAGTGGATGTACTTCTAGGCTGGGTTTGTCGGCGGCAATAGACGGGCAGATTTCGAGCATATGTGCGCCAAGAACTTGCTGATTATTGGGGTCAAGATGATAGGTGTAGTCTTCCATGAAGGATGTTCCGCCTTCGAGACCTGATGCCATCACCTTCATAGAACGGAGTAAGGCTGCTGTTTTCCAATCACCTTCGCCACCAAAGCCATAGCCATCTGCCATCAATCGCTGTGATGCGATACCGGGTAATTGCTTCATACCGTGCAGATTTTCGAATGTATCGGTGTAGGCTTTGAAGTTGCCGTCTTCAAGGAATGTACGAATACCAAGCTCAATTCGTGCCGCCTCACGTACGGATTCATGACGCGCACCGCCTTTGCGTAAATCATCAGACATGGTGTAGCTGTCTTCATATTCTTCGATAAGCGCATCTAGGTCACTATCAGAGACTTGATCGATAACAGCAACCAAATCACCAACTCCATACCCATATACCTGATAACCGAGCCGTCTCAGTGCTTCGACTTTGTCACCTTCAGTTACAGATACTGAGCGCATATTATCACCAAAGCGTGCGAGACGCGCCCCCTGTGAGTCTGCCCATGCACAAGCAACACGCGCCCAGACACCAAGCCGTTGCTGTACATCAGTTTCACTCCAATGCCCAACAACAACTTTACGATTTTTACGTAAACGACTGACCATAAACCCAAACTCACGGTCACCATGCGCCGCTTGATTGAGATTCATGAAGTCCATGTCGATGTCTGCCCATGGAATATCGCGGTTAAATTGTGTGTGCAGATGCGCCATTGGTTTTTGCAATGCTGATAGCCCCGCAATCCAATTTTTAGCAGGTGAGAATGTGTGCATCCATGTAATCACACCGACACAGTCTGGTGTTGAATTGGCTTCAAGGCAAATATTGTGAATTTCATCGGGGGTTGTTAATACAGGTTTAAAGATCACCTTGACGGGAATTGCTGGAGCATCATTGAGCGCACCTGCTATTTCGATAGAATGCGCTGCAACTTGTTCAAGTGTCTCAGGTCCATATAGATGCTGACTGCCAGTCAAAAACCATACTTCATAGGTGCTTAAATCGATCATATTGGAATCCTTTCAAAGTAAATTTATTCATTAGAATTTTCCTGCAAAAATGTTGCATCTTCACGTAAACGGTCTGACATCGTGTCGGTTACTTCGACCAATGCAGTGATACCAAACTGCTGCCCAATGACATAACCTTGCTGGTCATAGGCTTCTAGTGAAATCCAATCACGATCGGCTAGACCTTCACGGATTAACCATGTGGCAGATTCTGAAAACTCTTGTGTTCCGTCATTCGGCGCAAATACAATGGCGTTATTATCATGGATGAGAAAATGTCCAGGTAGATTGATTGACCGAATCGAAATACCATCAGGATTCGCAAGCCCATCAATAATATAGAATTGCGAGTCCCCAATTGGGGCTGGTTCGACATCTACACGTACAAATCCCTCGCGATGGCGTAGATACCCGTCGGGATAGCTCATCGACTTAAAACGAATAAGTGGAATTGCATCAAATTCGGGAATAGGGTCAATCCCATTATCACCTGATGGTGCATCGATGATTGTTTCTATACTGACAGGGTCGCCGAAGTTTGGTGTTCCATCGTCATTCCATGTGAATTGTTGTACGCGTGTTGTCCGTCCATCATCGCATCCACCTTGTATTGTGTCGTTAGCATGATAGACAATCCAATACTCTGTTTCGTCTGGTGACATGAAAAAGCCATTATGAGCTGACCCATATACACCATTTTCTGGGGATTGTTGGAAAACTGGCTCTGGATACTTTTCCCACGATGATTTATCTAAGGGATCACCACCCATATATGTCAACATGCCAAGTTTATAGTCTGGTGTTGCACAATGGCTTGCTGAATAGATGATGAAAATATCATCATTATGATATAGTGCGACAGGTCCTTCATTCACATTTAGCCCCACCCGTTCCCATTCGTATTCGGGTTGTGCCAATAACACCCTTTGCCCTGAAATTATCCACGGATTGCTCATCGGTGCGATGAACATATTCTGATTTGCTCCAACCCACGATGAGAATAGAAAATAGAGTTGTTCGTCAATTTTAAGAACACTTCCATCAATCGCCCATATATCATTAACAGGGTCAAAAATGCGTGCCTTGTATGTGTACGGTCCGAGGGGGTCTTTCCCTTCACTTTCGAGGACATGGGTGTGTTGATTATCTAATGTGCCAGATGTTCCTGCACTATAGTAGAAATACCATCGCAAACCGTTTGGACCATCGAGCAAGTAAAACTCAGGTGCCCACATATTACAACAGCGCGAGGACTCAGTTTCCAGATAGATTTGCTGAGGGATAGCCGTTTTTAGACCTGCAAGGGTAGGAGACTTCCACATCAGTAATTCAGATCGCCATGTGGTTGTCGCCATATAGTAGTTACCATCATAATATTGAATCCACGGGTCAGCGCCACCATAAGGATTGAGCGGATTGCGAAGTGTGCCTTCTTCATTATTTGTTTGGGCGTGACTAAATATCACTAACAATGGAAGTATCAAGAGGGTCAATAGTAGATTTCGATTCATTGCACATCCTTCGTTGATGATGCACTAGGAAGAGGTAAGGGATGGACAAGTTTACAAGCCCATCCCTAGATTAGATTCTTTATGACAATGCAACTTCAATCGCTGTAAAGGATAGTGGAGGCAACATCATTGTCGCTTGACCATCTTTGATATCGGGTGCATCAATTGGAATAGCGATGACTTGATTTGGGTTATCAAAGCTATTTGCTGCTTTCGGGTCTGTTCCTGATAGTTGATGTGCGGAATTGACACCTGTGGGCAAAACATCCTGCCAGATTAAATCAACAGGCAGACTTTCTGTTTGACTACGATTCACGATAAATATCGAATTTGTATTGGTTTCGGCATTATGTGATGATGATACATCGAGCAATGGCATATCACCGAACAACTTAGTTTCATAGTGGGGGGCATTGACTTTAACATCGAGTGCGTTACCGTTTGCCAGCTGACTCATCAGCATAATCGGATAGTAGATGGATTGTTTAAGCATAGAATCGGTGGTTGTGAGAATGGGTGCAATCACATTCACAATTTGAGCAAGGCATGCAACTTTTAGAACATCAGATTTACGCAGGAAAACATTCATCCATTGCGCGACAACCAATGCGTCCTCAAGGTTATATACTTCCTCGATGAGATGTGGTGCTTCTGTCCATGCGCCCTGTACATCATTTGATAGACGCGCTTTGTACCATACATTCCACTCATCCCATGATAGAAAGACATCGTGTTTGGAGCGTGTCTTGGCTTTGACATACCGCAATGTTCCTGCAAGGGTGTCAACAAAGCTCTCAAACTCAGCACTTAATGCAAGGAAGCTAGCAGTATCATCTTCTGGATTACCTGCATAATAGTGCATTGAATGATAATCGACTTGTTCCCAGCATAATTCTAGCGCGACACGATCCCACTCTGGATAGGTAGGCATTTGTGAATTTGACGATCCACACAAAACCAGTTCGATGTCATTATCGTGCCAGCGCATCATCTTGGCAGCTTCTCTGGCTTTCTTCCCATATTCAACGACATCAAGATGACCAATTTGCCAAGGACCATCCATTTCATTACCAATGCACCACTGCTTAACATTATACGGGTCTTTATTCCCATACTTTGCGCGCAAGTCCCCATATTTTGTACCTGTGGGTGCATTGCAATATTCGACTAAATTGGCGGCATCTTGGATTGAACCTGTCCCCATATTGACAGCCATCATGGGTGCTGTGCCGATTTCTTTGCAGAATTGCATGAACTCATCGGTACCGAATTGGTTGGTTTCGATAGATTGCCATGCTAAATCACGGCGACGAGGACGTTGATCTTTTGGACCAATACCATCTTCCCAGCGATAACCGCTTAAGAAATTACCACCTGGATAACGCATTGCCCGAAAATTAAGGTCGCGGAGTGCATCCATAACATCTGTTCGTAGACCATTTTCATCAGCATGTGGTGATGCGGGTTCATAAATACCTTCATAAATACAACGCCCCATATGTTCGGCAAATCCGCTGAACAGGAGTGGCGAAATTTCACTGATTACACGGTTCGTATCAATATAAATCCGTGAATTAGATGATTGACTCATAGTTAACTCCCTTTGATTAAAGTGTAAATATGTTAATGGATTTTTGCAAAAAACATCCTTACGGCGCAAAACGACGTTAAGAAAGATATTCTATTACATTCACAATACATGAAAAGTTAGGTGTATGCCATGCCACACACCTAATAATATATGTTTAACGTCCACCCATCCCTGTCAATGTAATCCCTTTGATAATCTGACGCTGGAAGATGATATACACGATTAAGATTGGGATTGTTGATAGGACCGCGCCAGCAAGTACCATTGGTCGGTACTGTCCAGCATATGACGAATTCAATATGGTTAACCCGACAGGCAATGTACGTGTCTCGAGACTATTCGTCACGATAAATGGCCAGAACAAGTCATTATAGTGACCTAAAAAGACAAAGATACCAAGAGCTGTTAGTGCGTTGGTTGACAGAGGAAGAATCACATACCAGAAACGTCCAAAATATCCCGCACCATCCAAGACCGCAGCCTCTTCTAATTCTGATGGTATCTGGATAAAAAACTGCCTTAACAAGAAGACCCCAAACACGTTTGCTGCACCGGGGAAAATCAGGGCATTAAATGTATCTAACCATTGCAAGTCGCGCATCAATAAGTAGTTTGGAATCAGTGTCACTTGTGATGGAATCATGATGGTGACCAGCAAAAATCCGAATAAAAGCTTGTTTCCTGGAAACCTTAACCGAGCAAAAGCATATGCCGCTGGTGTACAGAGCAAAAGCACTGCTGCTGTGTAGCCAGTCGCAGCAATTAAACTATTACGTAACCATAAATCAAGTCGTAAATCTTGTTGTGTCAACACAGCATTAATACTATCGAGTGTTGGATTCGTCGGGATGATTTGTGGTGGCCATCGATTGACTTCTTGGTTGGTCATAAACGATTGCGAAATTGCAATTAACATCGGAAAGACGACAAATACTGACAAAATTAATAAAACTGTGTATGAACCTGCATTCGAATTCTGTTTCATCTTATTGCCTTTCCATTCTAATATTCCATATCACGGCTGATGAATGCGAATTGGAAGATAGTTAAAACAGCCATAATACCTGCGATAGCAACTGCAACCGCTGCACCATACCCCATTCGGAATGCCGTCCATGCAATCTCATACAGATAATATATGAGTGTGTAGGACGATCGCCCAGGTCCACCTGTGGTCATGATAAGTGGTTGACCATAAACTTGGAAATGAGAAATAACACCCGTCACGGTGATAAATAATATTGTTGGGCGTAGGAGTGGTAGGGTAATCCCAAAGAATATCTGCCGACCATTGGCACCATCGATACGTGCGGCTTCATAGAGCGTTTCAGGTATTCCCTGCAAACCTGCTATAAATATCAGCATCGGGAAGCCAAATCCCCACCAGATAGTGGTCAGGCTCAGGGCAGGTATCACCAGATTTGGATCACCGAGCCAGTTGATTGGTCGAACACCTAAGAAACTTAATCCATAATTGATGATACCGAATTGGGAATTGAGTAACCAAACCCAGATTAAGCCCACTGCACCAACTGAAAATAGGCTGGGCATGTAAAGTAATACACGGAAGAATCCTTGCCCTTTAATAGGGCGGGTTACTGCAACAGCTGCTCCTAAACCGACAAGGGTTGTACCAACAACGGTTAAGCCTGTGAATATGATCGTGTTTTTAAGAGAAATCCACCAAACATCATCATTAAATAATTCAATGTAATTTTCTAAGCCGACATAGGGGCGGTTTGGGCGTAAGATTTGCCAGTCAAAGAAACTCATTTGAACAGCCACAGCCACAGCTCGCACGACAAATACCAGAAAGAAAAGCATAAAGGGTGTCAGAAACAGATATGCGGCAATTGCTTCGCGTGTTTTTAGATTCATTGCAAACGGGAGTTTCGAATTACCACGTTTGGGCTTAGCAAGATTATTGGATATTGTTGTATTATCAGCCATACGCAGATAAGTCCTCTACTGAATATTTTCCAATAAGTTTATTTTAAGCATAATTTTGAAATTTGAAATTTGTGCTAAGTGCAAAGTGTATGCAAAAGTAAAAAGTGGCAGATGAGTGAAAATAGCGCCTTCCACTCATCTGTCATTATTATTGTGGTTTAATCAAAATGATTAACTTGCACGATCCAACACTTGTTGCATACGTTCAGCTGCATCATTCAGTGCATCTTCAACTGATTTCAAGTTGTTGAGAGCGGCATCCAATTCAGGATCAAGAGCGGCATACATTTCCTGAATTGCAGTGCTTGGATAATCAAGAATACCGTAATCGGTGAAGGTTTGACCCAATAAGATATTGGATGGGTAGTTGTCTGCGTCGAGTGCTGCTTGTGCAGAGATACGTGCAGGAACTTGACCAGAACCCGCCCAAGTTACTTGATTTTCACTGAGCCATTGAATCATAGTTTGGACAGCTTCAAGTTTTTCGCCTTCTAATCCAACTGGAACCATGAAGGTATGTGCGCCAAACCATGTTGCTGGCTCAGGACCAAATTGGGCTTGTGGCCATGCTTGACCGTTGATTTCTGTTTGATCTTCAGCGAAGTTGCGGAACCATGTACCTGTAGGGATTACAGCAACGGAACCACCAGAAAACGCTTGCCATACATCAAACCCAGCAGGAGGTGGTGATACATTGTAGTCATAAACAAGATCAACTGCTTGTTGTAGTGCCATCATACCAGCTTCAGAGTTAACGGTGACTTCGCCATCTTCTGTTGCCAATTGACCACCATGTTGCGCCAAATTGCCTAAGAAGTTTACACGTGGCCATTCGCCAACTGCATAACCCCATTGAACAACATTTTCTGCATCAAATTCAGCTGATGCAGCGTTGTTGCCGTTTGCATCAAGTGTCAACATTTGGAACAGCTCTACCCAATCTTCGTAGGTTGTAGGTGCTGAAGCAGGGTCTGTATCGATGCCAGCAGCTTCGAACATGTCAGTATTAATCCAAAGACCACGACCATGGTTATCCAATGGAATACCATAAGTAACGCCCTGATATTGCATACCATCAAAAGTTATGCTAGATATGTCACCTTCTGGGAACCAACCGCCGTTACCTTCGTACCATGGACCTAGGTCTTTCAAAACGCCAAAGCTAGCGAATTGTGGTACTTCTGAAGCATGGAGAAGGAAGACATCTGGGGGCTGATTTGCTACAAAAGCGGCTTGTAATTTAGCGTATAGTGTATCCCATGGGATAATTTCGCTAGTGACGGCAAATTCGGGATTTTCTTGAGCAAAAGCGGCTAGCATTTCATTCATCGTCACACCATCAGAACCAGTGAGACCATTCCAATATGAAACTTGGATACTACCACCACCAAATTCACCAACAATCGCGGTAGGTTCAGCTTCGGCATCTTGTGCAATTGTAATTGGGAGAGAGAGTGCCATCGTAAAAGCAAGAACAAGTGATAGGGAGATAATAAGCATTACACGTTTAAACATTTTTTACTCCTAAATTAATCAATATTGAGACAATATTATGTATAGATTTTAAATTATTTTTGCTGTTGTTACCTTTCTACACTAAATCAATAATATAAGAGACTTCGAGTTGTGCAAATTGACATACTATTTTATGAATACGATTGCATGAAATCGTATGCACTCTTATATTAGAGCATGATTAATGACTTTTGTCAAGAAGTCACATAAAAATCTCTAAGTGTTATTGCAGATTACCTAAACTGGTTAATGGGCACGCGATTTGGCATCATATACAATGTTCAAAACCTCAAGATTGACCTGTTAATATAAGTAAGGAAATACCATGAACAGGTAATTCAAACTCTAGATTGAGCTGTTCTTTGCTGATACTTAAGGTTTGTGGTGCATGTAAGATTTCTAGATTATCTCTCATTTTGATTGCTTGATATTGCCCACCTATAGGATACCTTGGCTTACCTTGTCGCAACCATTCAGCATAAGCATTGCTATGGTCGGCATCAATGCGATAGTGTTGCAGTCTGAATGTATCTGTATCAAATGGTAAGTTCTTGACACTTAGTGCAACAGACGCTGTTTCTATTCTGTCCCAATCATCATGATGATGGTAAATAAGTATTGAAAGCTGATGAGTACCTGTTAATGTTGCAAACCCAGATATATCTGATGAATTTTCCATACCCCAGTGATCAACATAATCAAGTGGATTTTGCTCTCGTGAACTTTCCATATAGATAGCTTGGTCACCTGTCATTGCATACATACGAAACAAGTTCAGAATTGCCTTATCAATTCCCTGAGTTGAGAAGGTACGTGTCCCCTCAAAACAACGCTCGCCAACAAACAGAAATGCCCATGATAATAATCGTAAATCCCAATCTTTCTCTTGAGCAAATGTTGTGACTTTGTGGAAAGCCGTCGCAACAAAACTTGGATAATAAGGTGTGTTACGGAAATTGAGATTGGCATTATCCCATGCACCTCCACCTGCCCATCCATCAGGATCTATCTCGGATAGAATACATTCTAATTGATTGAGTTCAGGATACCTGCTGATAATCTCATATCCCGTTTGAACATAACTGACAACTTGTTTGATTGATGGGGGATTCTGTTTTTTGTGAAGTGGGTCAGCACGATAACCACCACCTTTTACATGAAAGCTGAGGAAATCAAGTTGTGTACCTTGTTCACCAGTGTAGGCGTTGATTCCATTGACACAGTGATTCAAAAATGAATCAAGAAATTCGCCAGAATAACTATCGAGCTTGGGATTGGTTGTACCCGGTCCACCAACGCGTGCATCTTCACAGGCGGTTTTGACCGCGGCTACTGTATAATCATAGAGTTTATTAAACTCCTCGATTGTCCCTTTCCAATAGTATGATAAGTCAGGTTCATTCCATAATTCCCAATACCATGTTTTGACCTCATCTTCACCATAGCGTTCGATACAATGACATACTAGCTTATAAATGAGTGTATACCATTTATCGTAATCCTTTGGTGGACATGCCCAACCATAAGCTCGATAGTTATGATGTATCCATGTGTCGGTTTCGATGTCGTAGTGTTCGGGGTCAGCGAGATGCTGTGGCATGAATCCAAGTTCGACAAAGGGTTTACAATGATGTTTTAGGAGTGTGTCGAATACGAGGTCAACCGTTGCCCAGTCATAGATGACTTCTCCATTATCTTCACGATAAGCATTCGTTGACCCCCATTTATAAAATCCATGACTGTTACCTGTACATAAAAGATGGTGAACTCGTACATAATAGGGTTTCTCTTGAAAAGCACCAAATTTTGCCAGTAATGCCTCACCATCTGGTGTATGCGTATAATTGATCTCATCATAACCAATGTAATTCCAGTTATGGGGTTGCTGACCTAACCATTGCCCTGCATCGACATGAATATTAACTGTTTGATTGCTTTCAAATTGACTCATTTATGCCATCCCATCTGTATTGCCAAGTTGTTCTGTCTGCATAATAATTAATCTTTAGTCTGTAAACTTCTTACGAGAACTCTTCTGTAATATCCTATGAAACCCTAATCTAGCTAGAACGAATCCAGACGCGCATTTCACCTGGCTCACGATTTGCCCATAAATAATAGGGAATTGCCGTAAATGTGAAAGAACTTTCTTTGAAGCCTTCTTGACTGCGATGACGATAGAGTGCAACACTATCTTTTTCTGGCTCAATACGTTTGGCTTCACCTGTAATGACTGTCACACCATTAAATAAATCAGTATCGAACGATGCTTCGAGCGATGCCGAATCTGGGATAATCACATTCGCTAGCCGTCCACCATTATCAGCTTCTTCGAGGCAGTAAACAATCGGACCCCGTTGTAATGCTATTTGTCCCGCACTTTGACGTACTTCACGATGGGAGATGACACGTTCAACAGGCATTGATAGTGTCAGTTCTACAGTGTCACCGTCTCTCCATTCACGGGATAGAACAATATACCCATCTTGTGGTGTTATCGATTGGAGTTCGCCATTGATAGATACCTGATGTGAATAACACCAATTCGGAATCCGTAACGCGATTTCAAATGAAACAGGAGACTCTGTGCGAACAGTGAATGCAATGTCTTCATCCCAAGGGTAATTTGTTTCTTGCTCAATTTGGATATTTTGCCCGTTTATCTCAAGATTGGTGATGTTGTCATGGTAGAGGTGAACATAGAGGCGTTCACTGGTTTGTGAATATGAATATTCACCGATACTACCCACTAAGCGTGATAGATTGGGTGGACAACAGGGACAATAGAACCACTCTTCACGACGATAATACTGGTCAGTGGTAATGCCACTAAATTTGTCATATGGATTCACATTGGGGTAGGATGCTAAAGGGTTGGCATAGAAAAATTCATCACCCTCATAAGAGACACCACTTAGCGACCCGTTGTAAATAGCGAGTTCCATGACATCAATATAGCGACTATTGGGGTCAAGGTGAAACATACGATGCGCCCAAAATGCCAAGGCAATTGATGCACAAGTTTCTGCATACGCTGTTTCGGTTGGGAAGTCATAAGCAAATGTAAAGCCTTCATTGGTGTTAGTCGGACCTAAGCCTCCTGTCACATACATCTGATGCTGTGTCAGGTCATCCCAGATGCGGCGCGAGACTTCCAATAATTCAGTATCACCTGTTTCGAGTGCTACATCTGCAATTCCCGCATATAAATAACAAGCCCGAACGGAATGTCCTGTCGCACCTTCATGTTCACGAATTGGGTCATGTGCCTGACAATATCGGTAGGTTTGCGCCCAGAAGTCTTCTCGTTTTTCACCACGTTCTGACGCTTCTTGGTCAAAATAGTGAGGTTCTTGACCCCGTTCATCAACAAAATATGTTGCTAGGTCAAGATAACGTTGCTCACCTGTTTCTCGGTAAAGCTTAATCAGAGCCATCTCTAATTCAGGATGCCCAGGATAACCGCGTTGTTTGCCTTCATCTGGACCAAATCGCCGATCAATGTGGTCAGCAAAACGGATTAAAACATCCAATATTTTTCGTTGACCAGTCGCTTGGAAATAAGCAACAGCACCTTCTATTAAGTGACCCGCATTGTACATCTCATGCCAATCGCGTAGATTTTTCCACTGACTATCAGGATCAAGCACTGGAAAATAGGTGTTCAAATAGCCATCATCAAACTGTGCTTTTTCTACAGCATCAATGAGATCATCGGCTATTTTTTGGAGGTCTGAGTCTGGATGTGTTGCAAGGCTATAGGCGACAGATTCCAACCATTTACCTGTATCGGAATCCCAAAACATATGCACGACAGGGTGAAATGATGGCGGTTCACGATTGGGGTCAAGTGTCCAAGATTTGATGCGACCTGTTTCTTCCATCTTTTTATATATTGCAGGGATTGTCGTTTTTCGGTTGACACGTTGCCGTTCTTCCCAAAATCCTTTGGTAATAGCGACTTGTTTGAGTGGGATGGGGTGTAGTTGGGTAGTTGCTTTCGTGTTCACAAAATATCTCCCAAATAAAAATAATAATCTTAAACTAAATATATCGGATTCGAGTTTGCAAGGAAACATCCCAAAAGGGTATAATTTCAGGATAAATCCGACTTTTTGGGGGAATTATGGTTTTAGCTAACTCATTTCAGGTCAATATATCCAGCCCAATAAAAGCCCAAAATGCAGGATTACTAATTTCCCGTGGGCAGGGAATACATCCAACACGCATCATTGATTCTCATGAACTTATTCTAGTTAAATCTGGTTTTTTAGAGCTGTGGGAGGAAGATCAAGAATTTGTGTTAGAAGAAGGTCAAACACTCCATTTATTTCCTTCGAGGCGACATGGTGGCAAAGGCATTCTTCCCAAAGGGTTAGAATTTTACTGGATTCACTTTGAAGTAGAAAATACATCATCGGACAATTCCGACATAGGTTTTGATTACATTGATATTCCTCAGGTTAACCGTTTAAGTCGACCAGAAAAATTAGAGGCATTGTTTCGTTACTTTTTAGATAGTCAGGAGACGGGAGATTTGCGTCAAGAATCAGCAAATCTTTTAGTGTCTCTGATGTTGCTAGAAGTGGTTGCATCATCTCAGAACAATGACGATTCAATGAAAGTCAATTCGCTTGCTACTAACGTTCATAACTATATCTGGATGAATAATGATCATACATTGACGGCTGGAAAGGTGGCTAAGGTTCTGGGATATAACCCCGATTATCTAGGACGTATCTATCGTAAGGTCTATGGTTGTACCATCACCCAAACGATTCATCAGAGTCGGATTGAACGCTCGTGTCGTCTATTAATGGATAGTGATATGACAATCGAAGAAATTGCGCGTTTATGTGGTTTCTCAGATTCAGACTACTTTCGTAGAGTTTTCAAGCGGTATAAGCATATAACACCGATTGCATTTCGGAAAATTAACTCACGGATTTACATTAATACCCACTGATAGGGTCTTGATTTATC
>CAYGTY010000002.1:35685-60967 GCA_964352825.1 uncultured Anaerolineaceae bacterium | reverse complement strand
GGACTTGAGATCAATTTACTCTTAGGCTAGTCTTATATGAATGCCAAGAAAATCTATGCGGAACACTTGTTAATAGCAACATTTGACAAGTTTTTAGAAATCTATATCATATTTTTGGACAGACGGATGCCTTTCCCTACAAAGGTTCCAACGATTATGGTGTTATTTTATTCTCCGCTTGTAAGAGATGATTGCCGAATCACCAGCGAAGTGGGTGTGGTGATAACAAGGGCTGGAGTTTCTGGGTTTTCGATACGACGATGTAATTGTTGCACAGCCAATTTGCCGAGGTAACTCTTATGCACATGAACAGTGGTTAGAGCGGGAAAGGCAACACTTGCATCTGGGATGTTGTCAAAGCCTGTCACTGCAACATCTTCGGGAATTTGATAACCATTAACCTGTAGCCATTGCATCGCACCGAGTGCAATCAAGTCTGATGAACACATAATCGCTGTCGGTGGGTTATCAAGTGCCATGAGTTTTTCTGCACCTTCACGCCCGATTTTGACAGGTATGCGAGGGAAGGTTGCTTGTACTTGGACAAATAGCTCTGGGTCATCATCTAAACCATGTTCAGCGATCCCTGCACGATACCCATTGACACGATCATCAATATTGTTGTGGAAGTTCTCCTGTATGACAAAGCCAATCCGTTGATGACCTTTATCTTTAAGATGCTCGACCATTTTCCTCATCCCACCTGACCCATCAAATAAGATCGTATCATTATTCTCATTGATATAAGTCAGTGTCAAAATAATATTTGGAACTAAGGACTCCCATACTTTGAGGTTATCTGCATGTAATCCGCCAATAATCAATAAGCCTTTAATTGGATGTTGTTGAATGAGGGCTTGTATATCGTCAGGTGTATTGACCTCTGTAATGGTTTTGACAAAACCCAGATGATAGCCTTGTGCTTGTAATTCAGTATCTGCACCCTCAAGTAATTCGTTAAAAAATGGATTGCTGAATTTCCCATAATCATAGACTAATAAAATGCCAATGGTTTGTAGGGTCGGGTTATTGACCTTTGGCAGTGTCACACCGCCATGTTGACGGTGAATGAGTCCTTCATCTGCGAGTTCCTGTAAATCCCGTCGCATCGTGATTTCTGAGACATTAAACTCCTCAGCAAGTTCACGGGTGCTGATGAGTGCATCAGGTCTGACTTCGGTGATATGACTCAAAATTTGGGTGTGGCGCTCTTGTTTATTCATAAATGGAAAACTCGATTTAAGATTACGGAATAGAAATAGACCTTCACTTTTATAGCAATCACTTGACAAAAGTCAAGACTACTGATTGAATTAAAGTCAATTGTGATTGAATAATCATATTATATAGATTAAACAATCATAAAAGCAAATATTTCGGTCATAATATGATCGTTTTGCAAAAATAATTATTAAAATAGAGGAGTCTATGTGATGCAAAAAATTGTTCGATTATTATTTGTTCTATTGGTGGTCGCACTCACAATCCCAATTGTGGTTGCTCAAGAAGCTGTAGAAATTACATTTGCAACTTGGGGTAATGCGACTGAAATTGAATTATTTAATGCAATGATTACCGAGTTTGAAGAAATGAATGATGGGGTTACCGTCACCTTACTCGAACGTCCAGGACAAGGTTACCGTGACCAGACGATTGTAGAAATGGCTGCGGGTACAGCACCCGATATTGTTCGTGCTGGATTCCGCGGTGACTTTGCATTTTATGCAGATGCAGGCGGTACGATTGATTTGTCCCCCTATCTTGAAGATGGATATGGTGATGACTTCTTTGACGCAGCTTGGACAATCGCAACATACGATGGTAAACCTTACGGTATTCCTTTCATGACAGATACCCACGCATTGTTCTACAATGTGGATTACATTGAAGCCGCTGGTATCGAAGTCCCAACATCTATGGACGAATGCTGGTCATGGGATGAATTCTCAGAACAATCCCGTATTGCTATGGATAATAGTGATGCAGATTATGGTCATGCTGCACTCTGGAATGGTAAACGCTGGATGTTGTTCCTCTATGGCAATGGTGGTCAAGTTTTAACCGATGATTTGTCTGAATCTGCAATGGATTCCGAAGCAGCGATGGAAACAATCCAATGGACACAATCATGGTATGAAGATGGTCTATCCCCACTCAGCACATCTATGAAATTCTCTGAAAGTGCCGATGAACTTTTCATCAACGGTACAATTGCTTTCTTTATTTCTGGTAGCTGGCACTTACCCAACTTTCGTGACAATATGGTCAGTAATGACTGGGCTGTAACTTATCTCCCATGTACAGAAAATGGTGTTGATGCTGACCTCGGTGGCAATGGTTTTGCTGTTACTCGTGATAGTGCAAATCCAGAACTTGCTGCTGAATTTGTGAAATTTATCAGTAATACAGAAAATATGCAGAACTTTGCGGCACAAGCATTCTTTAATCCAGTCCGTTTCTCCTCGGTTGAAACACTAGAATATCCTGAATTTAATGAAACAATGCTGTTGTTTGCGGAAGTTGCTGCAACTGTAGATTCTCATCATGCTGCTGTCCAAGGTTTGCCATCATTCCCAGGTATCCAAGCTATTATCCAAGATGAGCTTGATTTGGCATTCGTTGGTGGTCAATCTGCTGAAGATACTGCACAAAACATTCACGAAAAAATCACAGCATTCCTAGCAGAACAATAAAATATAACTCCAATTGAGGGTGTAAGTCTTTGGCTTAGACCCTCTTTTTAAAATTTTTAAAAGGTGAATTATGTCCACAACATCCCACGCAAACCGCACACAGGTTGAGCATCCACGGGGTTTTAAGAATTGGTGGAGTCTTAATCAGCGTAAAGTTGTTCCATATATATTTATTACGCCAACCATGTTAATTTTTACGACCTTTGTTCTTATTCCAATTGTCTATGCAGCATATATCAGCTTCTTTAAATGGAATGGTATCAGTGAACCTGAATTCAATGGTATCCGTAATTATACGCGCCTATTTGAAGACGATGTTTTTTGGACATCGCTCAAAAATACGATTTTATTTACGCTCGGGGTTGTGCCACTCAGTATGAGTTTAGGCTTATTAGCGGCGATTGGATTGAATCGTAAGAATCTCCCAGGGCGGGGTATGTTACGCGCAATTTATTTCCTGCCCTTTGTTATTTCTGGCGTTGCAACGGCAACAACGGCGGGTTGGATATTTGGAGACAGCTTTGGTATTGTGAATAAGGTGCTTGTTGAACTTGGGCTTAGCAAAGTCCAATGGTTGACCAATCGCCATATTGCCTTGCTGACGGTGATTGTGACGACGGTTTGGATTCGTATGGGCTTCTGTATGCTTATCTATTTAGCAGGTTTACAATCGATTCCCTCCGATTTGATAGAAGCAGCAAAAGTTGATGGTGCATCAAAACGGCAACAATTTTTCCGAATCACCTTACCCTTGCTCAAACCGACTACATTCTTATTGCTTGTGTTAAATGTCATTTACTCGTTTGAGGTTTTTGACCTTGTGTTTGTTATGACCAACGGTGGACCGGGTTACTCAACGACAGTGTTAACAATTTTTATTTATAATGCGGCTTTCCAAACGCAAAGTGTTGGTTATGCAAGTGCAATCGGCATGGTCTTTATGATCATTATTATGTCAATCACTCTGATTCAATGGCGTATTTCTAATGAAGGTGGGAGAATCGACTAATGGTAACTCTAACTTCGACTTCAAAATCTCGTATATCTTTGGAAACACGGGAACGCATTATTACTATTTTGACATGGTTACTGTTGGCATTCGGTGCTTTGATTATGCTTTTCCCCATCTATTGGATGGTAGCAACAACGATTATGCCCAAAGAAGATGCCTATTCGCGTGAATTATTGCTTGTTCCGCCCACCATCGTTTTCGATAATTATGTTAATGGTTGGAATAATTCACCTTGGCCTCAATGGTACGGTAATACACTCATTATTGTTGTGACATCAGTTGCTGGGATTACCTTTTTCGGCTTGTTATCTGGTTTTGCCTTTGCCAAGTATGAATTCCCAGGGCGCAATATCTTATTTTTGATTATCTTGAGTACCTTGATGATACCTTTGCAGGTGTTACTCTTACCGCGCTTTTTACTTGTTGCAAAAATGGGATGGGCGAATACTTATTGGAGTGTCATCGGTCCTCATATGGCGGATATATTTGGCTTATTCTTTGCGCGTCAATTTATGCTGGAGATACCCGATGAACTACTTGAGGCGGCACGATTAGATGGTGCAGGTGAATTCACTATATTTTTCCGTGTGGTTGCACCCTTAGCAAAACCTGCGATTGCTGTACTTGTGATTCTCGGTTTTTCGGCACGGTGGAATGCTTTTGCATGGCCTTTAGTTGCGCTGACCCGTCAAGAGATGTATACGGTGCAATTGGGTATTAATCATATGCGTGGATTTTATTCAACCGACTTCCCTGCAATTATCTCGATGGTCGTTGTTTCGATTATCCCGATTATGATTATGTTCTTCACATTCCAACGCTACTTTATCCAAGGAATTGCCCGTACAGGTATCAAGTAAATTTTTAACAAAAACTCTCTACTATTTGTTTTTCAGAGGAGCATTCGTCATGCCACCTAATATACTTATTTTTATGAGTGACCAAGAGCGCGCCGATGTATTAGACCCCAATCATCCTTGTATCAGCCCGAATGCGACTCGGCTAGCACAAGATGGGGTGACTTTTACGGAGACCTATTGTCCATCACCGCACTGTTGTCCATCGCGTGCGACATTTTTTACGGGGATGTACCCAAGTAAACACGGTGTTTTTAATAATGTGAGTAATGCGTCTGCATTGAATAGGGGGTTAAATGATGGGATTATAACTTTTGGTGAACCTTTGCGCGAAGCAGGATATCGCTTACTGTTCTCTGGTAAGTGGCACGTATCCGATGAGATTGATCCATCAGATGTCGGTTGGGAAGAAGTGTATTTAACGGCTGGTAAAGGCAGTTATATGCAACAGTCGATGGCATTCTATCAAGATATGACTGTTGATGATGCACCACGTAAGCATGGACAAATTAAACGCCCTGGGTGGGGAGATTTACAACTCTTTGGGTCTTATGAAAATAAGGGCGAAAGAGGGTATGAGGATAGTCGTGATTATAAGGTGATTGAAGAGGCTTGTAACGCGCTATCTGATTTAAAAGAATCCGACCAACCGTGGGTACTCTATGTCGGGACAATCGGACCACATGACCCATTTATCATACCGCAACACTACCTTGATATGTATGACTTAGATGATGTTCCGTTACCCGAAAATTATCACGATACATTAGATGATAAGCCTGCTGTCTATCGTCGGATGCGGAAACAATATTGGGGACAGATGTCTGCTGATGAAACCCGTGATGCGATTCGTCATTATTGGGCGTATTGCACCATGATTGATGATATGTTTGGTGATGTGCTGGATGCGCTGGATGCGACAGGGCAGGCAGATGATACGGTGGTTGTTCGCATGAGTGACCACGGCGAATATTGTGGGAATCATGGCGTATTCTTCAAGGGGATTCCCTCGTTCAAAGAAGGTTATCATGTCCCGACGATTATACGCTATCCACAGGTCATTGAGGAAACGAATCGTACAGTGGATGAGTTTGTATCACTCGCTGATTTTGCACCGACATTTTATGAGATTGCTGGGATTGATATACCCGATAATCTGACAGGGCGTAGTCTGCTACCCTTCCTCAACGGTGAGACTCCTGATAATTGGCGAGATGCCCATTATGCTCAAGTCAATGCCGTTGAATTATATTATAGTCAACGGGCTGTGCAGACCAAGCAGTATAAATATGTCTACAATGGCTTCGATATGGACGAATTATATGACCTCGAAAATGATCCTCATGAGATGGTGAACCGTGTCAATGACCCAACCCTGACTGAGGTTAAACGGGAACTGGTACGGAAGATGTGGCGATTTGCTTATCAAGAACAGGATGAACGCATCTTCAATGGTTATGGGACGGTTGCCCTCGCGCCGTGGGGACCGGGTGACGCACTCGAAGGCTAAAATTTTAAATTAAACTTGATTTCAACAGAGAGTCGATAATATACTATCGGCTCTTTTGTATTATGCGCTCTAGCAAAGAAAACACCCTAAACACTTGGCAAGATTCCCTCAGAGTGATAGCTTTAAAGCATACTCGCTAAATAAGCCAAAGTGAAATCAAGATGTCTGATGTTGTAATTGTAAGTGCAGTCCGTACCCCAATCGGCAAAATCCGTGGCGCATTATCTCAAGTACGCCCTGATGATATGGCGGCCTTGGTTATCCGTGAAGCTGTTCAACGTGCCAATGTCCCACCTGACCAAATCGAAGAAGTTTATCTAGGCTGTACCAATCAAGCAGGGGAAGATAACCGTAATATCGCACGGATGGCATTATTATTGGCTGGCTTGCCTGATACAGTGGCTGGTGTGACTGTCAATCGCTTGTGTGCAAGTGGTCTCAATGCAGTCAATCAAGCGGCGAGAGCTATTAAAGCAGGTGAAGGTGATATATTTGTGGCTGGCGGTGTCGAGAGTATGACCCGTGCGCCTTATTCCTTCCCAAAAAATAGTATGCCCTTTGGTCCATCTGGCAATATCACAGGCTATGATACAACTTTTGGCTGGCGATATCCGAATCCAAGGATGAAAGCCATGTTCCCACTTGAAGCAATGGGTGAGACTGCGGAAAACATATTTGATATGAGTTGTGCAGGTCAGATTGAAGGTGGTCAAATCACGCGCGAGGAACAAGACCAGTTTGCATTCCAGAGTCAACAACGAGCAGTTGATGCCATCAATAAGGGCTGGTTTGATAATGAGATTATTCCTGTTACGATTCTTCAACGCAAAGGTGAGCCTCTGATTGTCGATACTGATGAACACCCATTTTATAGACAAAGCGATAATGGCTATGAAGTTGCGACCTCCGTTGAGAAGCTGGGTAAGCTACGCGCGATATTTCGTGAGGGCGGAACAGTCACAGCAGGGAATGCCAGTGGGTTGAATGATGGGGCGTGTGCATTGGTTTTGATGTCTGCTGAAAAAGCTGAAGAACTCGGCATTCAACCGCTTGCACGTTGGATGGGGTCAGCCGCGACAGGTGTAGATCCACGCGTGATGGGCTTAGGACCAGTTCGTGCGACTCAAAAAGTATTAGAACGCAATGGATTAACAATCGACGATATTGACCTTGTTGAATTAAATGAAGCCTTTGCGGTGCAATCCTTAGCTGTGATGCGTGAATTGGGTATCAGTGAGGACATCACTAATATTCATGGTGGAGCAATTGCATTAGGGCATCCTTTGGGCATGTCTGGCGCACGGATTTTAACAACCTTGATTCATGCGATGCACCGCTTGGCTGATGAGGGGCAAAACATGAGATATGGTTTAGCGACTTTGTGTGTCGGTGTCGGGCAGGGTGAAGCAACCTTAATTGAGTTGGTACGATAGGATAAATGATGAAAGACGTCAAACAGATTTCAACCCAAGAAGCTGCCGCACTGGTCAAGGATGGGGATAGATTGATGGCAGGTGGATTTGGAATGACGGGAAACCCTGTTCATCTGCTCCATGCACTCGCCGAAACTGATATAAAAAACCTAACATACATCGGGAATAACGTTGGCGAAGCTGGCTTGGGTGGCGGGCGTTTATTGCGTAATGGACAACTCAAAAAAGCCATTGGCTCGTTCTTCACCAGTAATCCCGAAGCAGTGGCGGCGGCACAATCAGGAGATATTGAGATTCAACTGATGCCACAAGGGTCATTGGCAGAAGCGATGCGTGCAGGTGGGGCTGGTATGGGCGGGTTTTATACGCCGACTGCTTATGGCACAGTGATTGCAGAGGGTAGTGATACTCGTGAAATTGATGGCAAACACTATGTTTTTGTACCTGCATTACGCGCCAATATCGCATTCATACGGGCATGGAAAGCGGATACAGCAGGCAATCTTGTGTATCGTATGACGGAGCAAAATTTCAATAAGGCGATGGCGACTGCTGCTGATATTGTCGTTGCGGAAGTGGAGCATATTGTACCACTTGGCGAGCTTGACCCCAATGATATTCATACCCCCGGTAATTATGTTGATTATATCGTTCAGGCACATACTACGTTGGATGATTTGGGATCGTCAGCATCAATTAAAGGCGGTGCAAAAAAAGTGAACTCAGCGCGAATGGCGATAGCAAAACGTGCCTTAGTAGAACTCAATCGCGGTGATGTTGTCAATTTGGGTGTTGGGATTCCGACCTTGGTTGCCGATTTAATTACCCCTGAGCATCAAATTATCTTGCATACAGAAAATGGGATGCTTGGCGTAGGACCTGCTCCTGAAGATGGGGGCGCGCTCGATTACCCTGTGAATGCTGGGAAGATACCTGTCACACCACTCATGGGCAGTAGTTATTTTGATAGTGCCGACTCATTCGCCATGATAAGGGGTGGGCATGTGGATGTCGCGGTGATGGGTGGTCTACAAGTCGATGAATCTGCAAACCTTGCTAATTGGGCTGTTCCTGGAAAACCTTTATTGGGAGTCGGTGGTGCGATGGATTTAGCTGAAGGTGCAAAGAAACTTATTATCACCATGAACCATACCAACCGTGACGGGTCAGCAAAAATTGTACCTGCTTGTACTTTACCGCTTACCGCTATGGGGGCAGTGGATATAATTATTACCGATTTGGCTGTGTTTACATTTCCTGATGGTCGGTTGACATTATCAGAACTGATGCCATCTATCACATTAGATGAAGTCCGCACCAAAACGACTGCCGAGTTTGATATGAAGTTAGACGAATCATCTTGATAATATGTTAAGAAATTGCGCTTATCATGTTTCTTTGTACTTGTACTAGAAATTATCTGGTAAATTGCTAACAATGAAACCTATTCGCTCGTCAAAGATGGAACACATGCTATATGTTTAATATTGGGCGCAACATATTATTTGCAGTGGCTGTCATTGTTATTGCTTTTATTTTCATGTCCATACCACGTAGGTTAGCAACGCCTACATTTCTATTTTTCATCATTTATCCATTATTATCACTCATCATATTTAATATCCTGACGCATTTTGATGTGGTCTTAAACTTCTTTTTGAAGCGTATAAAAGCAATTGCCCTTGCTATTCCTGTTGCATCACCCCAACAGTTGTTTAAGTTTCGCAAATCACATCTCGCCGAAGTCTTATTTTTGTTGGTTTGCACATTTTTAGCGACGCGTCCCTATTATAACTTTGACCCTGTTATGCGCTCTGCTGGGCATGAGGTTGAATGGTTAACAGGTTATGGACAGGTAGCGTATCAAGGTCTACAGGAAACTGGCACAATACCACTTTGGAATCCTTATTATCGACATGGTGAACCCCTTATTGATAATGCTTTTAGTTATATTTTGAACCCTTTTAGCTCAGTAGCGCAATTATTAACGGGGGCAACCCAAGGTGTAAAGTACAGTATCTTTATCAATGCGGCTGTGGCGGCAATTGGCGGGTGGTTTTTGGGTATGACGCTTGGCTTGTCACGAGCAGGACGGATTGTATTAGCCCTATTGATATTGGGAAAAGGGAATATGCACGCCAATTTTTTTGGCGGCTACTATCAACTTGCGACACAACAAGTCTACTTTGCGTGGGCGATGGCTGGTGTGATTGCCATGATACGACAGGGTAAACGCTGGTCGATTGTTCTGACCGCTTTGAGTATGGCTTTGATGTTTTTGGCTGGTAATTTATGGCATTTATTACCGATGTCTATCAGTATTGGTGTTGTGGTTTTATTGTATAGCTGGTCAGGCAGACGCATTGAATGGATAATTATTCGGCGTTTGATGGGGGCAACTGTCATCACATTGGGACTATGTGCGGTTATCTTACTGAGTGTGATTGGTAACTTTAATTTAATCGAAGAACATCCTGATGAAGTGCGGGCGGGATGGGAGACGATACATCCTCATAATACCTATTTCCTCCCCTTCATTGCCGATTATTATTTTTCGGTTGATAACATGATTTATCGAACACCTGCTCGTCACAATGAGATCGAAGTACCGTCAACTCACTTCTATTATAGTTTTGTTACCCCTTGGTGGTACGTTCTCTTACTTTTATTGCCCATCCCTGTATTATGGAAAAAACGACAGGACAAAGATGACAATCGTAAATTATGGGTGGCTGGGATTGGCTTATATTTTTTCTTCACATGGTGGGGGATGGGCGGAACACCCTTATTCATATGGTTATATGAACATATCTCGTTGCTGGGGCAGTGGCGTTTTGTTCCGCGTGCATTGGGCATGGCTTCCTTTTGGGTGGCTGTTTTGGTAGCGATGCGTTTTGATAATTTAATCTGTCCACTATTTACGGAATGGCAAAAACAACAAACCAATGCTACTAAGTCCAAGAGGCGTTCAAGATTATATGCGTTTTTACTGTTTTTATATGGAAGTATGACGGTTATTATGGTGTTCCATGTGAATCAATTTTGGCCAGCCGAGCCATTACGACATATGGAACCCAGTTTTACAGAATGTATGAGTTGGCTCAGGCAAGAAAAACCTAATGAGGATAAAGTCCTATGGGTACACGGCTATAATCGTGTGACCAATATGATTGAGAATGAAATCCGCTTATATAATATCGAGGCGGACTTCTTACCGGGTACTGCTCCGAATACAATTGGCGAGTATCGATTAGATGCTCGAAAACGGACAATCGAATTGCGAACATTATTCCAGTTGGAACAAATTAGTTGGTTTTTACGAGATGGATTTCAACCGTTGGAAGGAAGTCCACCTTTCTTTCGTATTGAAAATTGTATTTATGAAAACCCCGATTACCATGTGCCTTATGCGTTTACGTTTAACTTGGCTGATGCACCGCCTAAAATGGATGAAGGGCTTAATAATCCTGTTTTGACGGATGTCTATCTACAGAACTTACCCATGAAAGCGATTGAAACTGTCGTGCCAATTTATGATACGATTGGGGTATTGGTTGAATCCCAAAAAGACACACAGCAGGTTTTGGTTATACAAGAACTTGCCTATCCTGGATGGGAAGTTTGGATTGATGGAGAACGCTATCAGCCTGAGATTTTTGCCAAATGGAATGCGGTTAAGTTGCCGATGGCTGGACAAATACATGAAGTAATTTTTATGTATCGTCCACCTTTATTGATAATCGGTAGCATCATCACGCTTATCACTTCAGCTTTTTGTGTCTTGTATCTTCTCGGTGCTGACCGAATTCTGCGACGGTCTTAGCTGTCTAGTGACTGGATAGCGATTTGGAGCGACTCGGGTATGTTATCATCCCCCAATAATGCGACGGCTTGTTGATAATTGGTGCGAGCCTCTTCCTCATCATTTAAATAATCGGCATAGACATGTCCACGGGCAATATAAAAATCAGCTTGGCTGGAGTCGATATCGATAGCAATGTTATATTGTTGAATGGCAATATCAAATTCATCAAATTGAAGGTAGCTGTTGCCGTTATGATAATAAGCCCATGCGTTGGTTGGTTGCCAGCGGATGACCTCTAAGAAATCGACAATCGCTGATGTGTAATCTTCTTGTGCATAATAGGTTAACCCACGTAGAAAGCGGGCTTCTGCGTCCTCAGGTGATAAACTAAGTGCTTTATTTAGAGCATGTAAGGCTTGTGGATATAAGTCGAGTTGTTGATAAATACGCGCTCGCTCACGATAAACAGGTACAAAATCAGGGTTCAAATTGATGACCTGATCATAGTTCGCTAATGCAGAATCGTTATCATCCATAGCATAATAGGCTTGACCACGCGCATACCAAACTTCTTCATCACTTGTTTCTATTTCTAAGGCGAGATTGAAATCCTCTAGAGCATCATCTACGTTACCCAAAGATAAATTAAGTTCACCACGTTGTATGTATAGTGTGTAATCATCAGGTGATAAGTCGATAGCATAACTATAATAGCGAAGTGCTCTTGTACTCTGTTGTACCTCGATATTCAAGTCTGCTAAAGCACGGAATACATCCGCATCTTGAGGTTCAAATTTTAAGATTTGCTCATAAGTCGACAAAGCTCTATCGTATTCTTTTTGGCTCATATAAATTTCTGCTACCCGCTTATATGAAGCCATATAATATG
The DNA here is from genome assembly GCA_964352825.1 of uncultured Anaerolineaceae bacterium. GTDB lineage: Bacteria > Chloroflexota > Anaerolineae > Aggregatilineales > Phototrophicaceae > UBA6055. The sequence goes on along the minus strand of CAYGTY010000002.1, from coordinate 48,768 downwards.
AGTCGAGCGCAATAGCTTGTTCAAAATACTGTAAGGCTTCCTTTTGGTTGTTTTGGGCTAATGCAACCTCGCCTAATCCTGTGTAAGCAACTGCAAAGTTTTCATCAATTTCGAGGGCTTTTTCATAATCTTGGGTGGCTAAAGGATAGAAGCCAACTTCCTGATACGTATTCCCCCGATGAAAATAAGCGAGTGCGTCATAGGGGGCAAGCTCGATATATCGAATCCATGCTTCAATTGCATCATCATAATTGCCCATGTCAGATAAAGACACTGCACGAAACCAATGAATCATCCGCAAATCAATGCTTTCGAGAATGCTTTGTGGCATACCCACCAAAAGGTTATCATAGATTGCTAGGGCATCTTCTGGATTTCCTTTTATATAGTAGAGTACACCCGATAAAAATTGCCCAGCCACTTCAATATTCAGTTGATATGAAATATCGAATTCAAATATTGGCGGTATCTCATTTGGGAAGTCACTTGCAATAACAGTGAGGTGGATGCCTCGTGTATTTTGGTGTCCCCATACAACGATTCGTGCATTATAGACATTACTGACGATATAAGCATTTTCAATATCTGAGATGGTATGGTCTGCATAAAGTACCGTTGGATGTGTCGTTTCGATAACATTGGCAATGGTCTTACCATGTTGGTCAACTGATGCGTTTGGGTTTGTGATGACAACACCAATCTCATCTGATTTGAAGGGTTGACCCGCCAATGGGGTTGGAGCAAGAGTTGGCGGTGTTAAGTCAAATACTTGATATTGTTGGTGTTGTGGTAATAGCATAAAACTTAAAATCATGATGACTATTGCAAGGAATGCTGATAGCGCAATTAAGAAACGGCGATTATTAGGAGTGGTGATATTTCCCTCAGAAGACATACATGACCTCATTTTATTGGTATTGTGGCATAGTATTATTATATTGAGAATCTAACTTCTAAGTTATGCAGATTCTAAAGAGACACGTAAAGCTGTTAATTGTCCGATACATGCACGAATCGCTTCATCATCTGCTGATAGCAACGGGCGACGCACTCCACCAACGGGTAATCCGCGATATTGCATGACACCTTTGACCAAGGGTAGCCAACCACCACTGTTTAGGACATGATTGACGCGAATAAGTAGTCTTTGTATAGATTGTGCTTCTTCAAGGTTTCCAGCTTTTGTTGCATTGTATAAGTCGACAACTATTTCTGGAACGACATTGGCATGACCTGAAACACTTGCGTCTAAGCCCATTGATAGTCCTGCTAAAATCAACTCATCAGGTCCAATTGCTGTATTAAATTGCCCCTTTTTCAAGTTGTTTGTGGCAAACAAGGTTTGTAAGTCGCCACTACTATCTTTTAATCCGACAACATTATCATAGTGCTTGGCTAACTTGATAACCAATTCACGCGATAGGGTATTGCCTGTGACTGCTGGAAAGTTATACAGATAAATTGGCATATCAGGATTAGCTTCGATGACTGTGCGATAGTGGGCTTCTAGGGCTTGAGGTGTGTGCTGGAAATAATAGGGCGCGACAATGGCGACGGCATCTGCACCTGTTGATTGAGCATGTTGTGTTAGGTCTAGTGTATGTTGTGTTGTGATTGCACCCGTATGAATAATCACAGGGACACGTCCATCAACTGCTTTTACGGTTGCTTCGGCTATGGTTTTGCGTTCTGCGGATGTCAGCAAAACACCTTCACCTGTTGTGCCAATTGGGAATATCCCTTTTATGCCATGCCCGATTAAATAATCGGCTAGAGGTTTAATCGCAGAGGGATTAATCGCACCTGTATCTGCGAATGGTGTAACAATCGGGACAATAACCCCATGAATAGGTTGATAGGACATGATAGACCGTCTCTCTTATTTATTATAAATAATCTGATTGTACCTAGTGTCTTGTGTATGTGACAATGTGAAGTGACTGATTGTAGTATATTGCGCTTGATGATTCTTGGTTGTTGAGTGATTAAACTTTGTGTCAGTTAGTACAAAAAAGCTTTTATTTATTTGATACTTTCATTTTCTTTCGTTTTGTTTCAAAATATTCCTAATTAGGGTAGAATAGATAAACAGAGAATTTACAGAGGAGACATTATGGAATTATATAGTCCGAGTGAATATAAACATGTGAAGTATTTATGGGATGATGCCCATGCCGATTCACTTGATGCCGTCGATAGATTGGTGTATCGCTCTAATATTTTAGGTGATGACCAACGTATCACCAATACAGGTGGTGGAAATACATCTAGTAAAATCATGATGACCGACCCCTTATCAGGTGATGAAGTGGATGTCATGTATGTTAAAGGGTCTGGTGGTGATTTGCGGACAGCCAAACGGGCAAACTTTGCTTCCTTGTATATGGACAAAGTGATGCAGTTACAAGGGGTTTATGCTTCAGCTGATGTGCGTGGGGTCAAGACAGAGATTGAAGATAGTATGGTCGCGATGTATCCGCACTGTGTCTATAATTTGAATCCTCGCGCAAGCTCGATTGATACACCTCTTCATGCTTTTATTCCTTATCGTCATGTTGACCACACTCATCCGAATGCAGTGATTGCAGTGGCGGCATGTAGCAATGGTAAAGAGCTAACACAAGAAATTTATGGCGATGAAGTTGTTTGGGTGGATTGGCAACGTCCTGGTTTTGATTTAGGCTTGGTATTAGAAGAAGCCATCAAAGCCAATGAAGGGATTGTTGGGATTATCCTCGGCGGTCATGGTTTAATTAACTGGGCAGATGACGATAAAGAATGTTATGAATTGTCATTAACCTTGATTGAAAAAGCGGCTCGCTTCCTTGAAGAACGCGACAAAGGTGATGGTACTTTTGGGAGTGCAAAATACCAAACTTTATCTGCTGAAGACCGCGATGTGCGATTGATTGAAATTTTACCGTCTTTACGGGGTATGGTATCTCAACAAAATCGTTTTATTGGGACAATTCAATATAACGAAGATATTATGACCTTTGTAAATAGTCATGATGCCTTGCGATTGTCAGAATTGGGAACATCTTGCCCTGACCATTTCCTACGGACAAAAATTAAACCCTTGTTTGTAGATTGGAATCCTCAAGAAGAAGATACTGAATCCCTTTTGGAGAAACTCAGCACAGGTGTCGAACAATATCGCAAAGACTACACAGAATATTATGAACAATGCAAATTAGATGATAGTCCTGCCATCCGCGACCCTAATCCACGTGTCATTCTGATTCCTGGAATTGGTATGATTGCTTACGGTAAAAACAAAAGTGAATCTCGGGTAACAGCCGAATTTTATAATAATGCAGTTGCAGTCATGCGTGGAGCAGAAGCTGTTGGTGAGTATGTTGCATTACCTCGTCAAGAAGCCTTTGATATTGAATATTGGGCATTAGAAGAAGCCAAACTTCAACGGATGCCTGCTGAAAAAGCACTCGCCCGCAATGTTGTGGTTGTGATTGGTGCAGGTAGCGGGATTGGTGTTTCAACCGCGCATCGTGTGGCAAAAGATGGCGCACATATTGTTTGTGCAGATTTGAATGCGGACGCGGCAGAAGCAACAGCGATTCAGCTAACTGATATTTATGGCATGGGCATTGGTGTTGCTGGCTCTGGTATTTCTGGCTGTGGACCCGCGATTGGCTTGGCTGTCAATATTACTGACCGTGATAGTGTCGAAGCATTTTTAAACCAAATCTTATTGGCATATGGTGGCATTGATAATGTGATTGTGACCGCAGGTGTATTTGTTGCTCCTGATAACACGGGGCATATCACTGATGACAAATGGCGGTTTACCTTTGATGTCAATGTACTCGGTGGGTATATTGTTGCTGATTCTGCGCGTCCTATCTGGGAAGCACAAGGCTTACGCGGTTCATTGGTGTTAACGACCAGTGTCAATGCTGTTGTCTCGAAGAAGGGGTCTGTTGCGTATGATACCAGTAAAGCAGCAGCGAATCATCTTGTACGTGAAATGGCAGTTGAGCTTTCCCCATTGGTACGGGTGAACGGGCTTGCACCAGCGACAGTTGTTGAGGGTAGTAGCATGTTCCCGCGTGACCGTGTGATTAGCTCATTGACTAAATATAATATTGAGTTTAGTGAAGATGAAGAAACCGACGCATTGCGGACACGACTGGCAAACTTCTATGCACAACGGACTTTAACTAAAGCACCGATAACGCCTGATGACCAAGCTGAGGTTGCGTACTTACTCAGCACAGATGCCTTTAGTAAAACCACAGGACAAGTCTTTAGTGTCGATGGTGGTTTACACGAAGCCTTCTTGCGCTAATAACAAGCAAGCCAACTATGGGCATGGGGTCGATATAATCCCGTGCCTTTAATCTTTCTGATACGGTTTGAGAATATTTATAACGCCTTCAACCGTAAATGGCTTTATCATGTAACCATCTGCTCCCATTGCCAGCCCTTGTTCTATGGTTGCCTTTTCAGTTCGGGCTGTGATGAAGATAATTGGGGTATGCGAAATCGTATCGTGTTGACGTATGTGTTGGAGAACCTCTAGTCCATCCATTTTGGGCATCATCATGTCACAGAAAATAACATCGGGAGTTTGTTCTATAGCGATGGCTAATCCTTCTTGACCATCTTCAGCTTCAAGAACATCATGATCTTCTAATTTCAGCATTTCGATTAGATTATTCCGAATATGTTCATTATCTTCAATGACTAAAATACGCATATTACGACTCCCTGATGACTTGTTTTCTTAGAATATGTATATCATATGGTAAAAAAGCCTTAAGAACCCTTGAGCTTTGTTGATGTGTGAAAAATGGTACAATACGACATTCATTGTATTAGCTGATTGATGTTTTATTTTGGAACAGGCAACAGACAATAATAAAATCCCTGTCGTAATCGTTGGTGCAGGCTTAGCAGGTTTGACAGCAGGCGTTCATCTTGCCGAGCGTGGTATTGAGCCCTTGATACTCGAATCGGATTATTTGTGGGCTGGTGGGCGTTTGTCAGGGGGTGAGCCTGATACCATTGAGCATGACGGCGAGGTATGGACGTTCAAACCCGATCATGGTGTTCATGCTTTATGGGGTGGATACCATAATATGCGAGCAATGATTGACCGTTTTATACCTGATATGACCTTGCAACCCTCATTTGGTGAAGAATGGATTAATCGCTGGGGGCGTGATGTTCGCACATTAGAAGCAGGTAACGCGATTCGCTCTAAGTGGATTCCTGCACCATTTCATTATCTGCAATTGTTGTTTCATCCTAGCATCTGGGCTACGATTACCCCCTTAGATTTTTTGTCGATTCCGGGATTTTTAGCGAGTGTTTTATTAACAGTCGGATATGACCCTATTCGTGAACAATCTGCCTTAGATGGACTGACCATGCGTGAGTATTTTCGTGGATGGACACCAAACCTGAAAGCAACATTTATCGGTGTTGGTCAAAATTTGATGGCGGCACATGTTGATGATACTGATTTATCAGCTTATGTGGCTGCATTACGCTTTTATACAATGTTGCGACGTGATGCGTGGCACATGCAATATTTCCCAGCGGATTCCAACACCAGTTTGATACAACCTTTGGTTGACTACATCGAAGCGAAGGGTGGGAAAGTTCAGGGTGGCGCAACCATCACCAAGCTAGAAAAGTTGGACTCTGGCTGGCGAGTGCTTGTTGAGGACTCTCTCGCACAAGGGATACGTTCTGTCTATGCTGAACATGTGATTTTAGCGACAAATGCCCCCTCGGCTCAACGTATTTTGGTCAATAGCCCGAGTACATCACAACAAGCCCAAAACTTAATTTTTCCAAAAGGTCTACGCAATATCGTGATTCGCTTATGGTTTGATAAATCACCACGAGAAGGCACACAAGGTGGTATGTTAACGGGTGATTTTACGGCAGACAATTTTTTCTGGTTACACCGCTTATATGATGATTTCCGTGATTGGCATTCAGCGACAGGGGGGAGTGCGCTGGAGTTACATTTTTATGCTACTGGGGATTTCCTTGATTTACCTGAGCGTAACCTCTTGATTACTGCTGTTAACGAAGCATATTATGCCTTCCCTGAACTGAAGGGGCATTTTTTGCATGGTACAATCCGCCGTAATAGTAGTGTTCACACTCGCTTTCGTATACCTACTGAGGATAGCTTGTGGGTGGATACGGCTTGGGAGAATTTATATGCCTGTGGTGATTGGGTAGGGTATGATACCTCTAGCTTTTGGATGGAACGGGCGACAACCACAGGCATTGCTTCGGCGAATCGTGTTTTAGAAAAAGCTGGATTAGACCCATATCCGATATTATCTCCTCAGCCCCCAGAACCTCTTGCACGCGGACTCGAATTATTGATTCGTGGTGGTCGAAACATTGTGGGTAAACCTATACAGTCGGTTTATCGGCGGTTGAAATCGCGGTCAAATACCTGACAATTGTCATAGATGCAGATGCACTCTGCTCTGCTATACTGTGCGCGTAATTGGAAATGATGAAAGCGTGAGCATGAATTACATAAAAAGTAACATCAACATGCGTTTTTTGCTAAATATTGCAATCTTACTTGTGATACAGGTATTTGTTGCTGATAAAATTCTTATCGGTAGCACGATTGAACTCTATTTTAAGGATGTCTTTGTTTTTGATTTATTGTGGAAGCGCCCTGTTTGGTTTTTTGCGCCGATTGTTTTAGGCTTGCTGATATTAAATTATGCCAAGATCAGCCGTAATCGTTGGTTGCATCAATGGAGTTGGTCATCTCTTGAACATGGTAAAGGGATGCGGATTGTTGTGATGGTTGTTGTTGTGGTCATGACATGGGCTTTTGCAACCTATAGCTACAATTATTATTATAATCAACCCCATTATATTGACCGTTTGTTATTGGTGATTTTAGCTGTATTGGTTTATGTGAATCCGCTATTTATTATCCCCTTTACGATGGTCTGTTATCTGATTTCATACCAATTTTTATTCCCTGTCGCTTATGCTTATACTGACAAACAAATGTTATTTGAGTTTATGGCGTTGTTTGGATTTTTCATCGTAGTCAAACCCTTTACACGCGGGCGAACGATGGATTTTATCTTTGTTGGTTTGTGTATGATTGGGTCATATTATTATTTCCCCGGTATCGAAAAATTACATATTGGTTCAGGTAGTTCGATTAACTGGGTATTTGACAACGATTTGCATCATTATGTGGTCTTCTCTTACGAAAAGGGGTGGCTCGCGTTCCGTAGTCAAGAGCTTGTTTATGCGATTACGGACATTGTCCAATTCTTCAAAGTTCCTTTCCAACTATTTACTGTGATTATGGAAGTTGGGATTATCTTTATACTGATGCTTCGTCGCCGTTTTGCGATTGCTATTTTAATATTAGCTATCCTTTTACATACAGGCATTATGGCATCATCGGGTGTTTTCTTCTGGAAGTGGATGGCTTTAGATGGTGCAATGGCATGGTTCTTGTGGCGTTACGGAACAAAAGAAGAAATTGCTCCGATTTTTAAACCGATTCCAGCAGTAATTTCTGTCGTGATTATTGCATCAGGCGCACTATTTTTTGATGTGATTCACCTCGGTTGGTGGAATTCGCCGATTCATACGCATTATGAGTTTGAAGTTGTTGATACAGAGGGTGATAGTTACAACTTTGCTTATTCCTATTTGCAACCTTATGATTTTGCTCTTACACAGAATCGTTTACATTTTGCGAATGATAATGTCAGTATATCGGCAGTAAATGGTGCTGTTGGTGACCCAGAGATTTACTGGCAAGCACGGCAATTAACGATTGATGAAGTCCCTGATTTCATCACGGAGAATGGTGTCAATCGCTACAATGAGGATGGGGCAGAAAACTTACGAGAGCTACTACGTGTCTTTGCGTATAATATAAATACTAATTATCAGCCGAACTTTTTACCTGCAATCATCCGCCCACCAATGCACATCAATAGCCAGCCCTTCCCGGATGCTTATAACTTTGAACACCCGATTCAAGAAGTTCGCATCCGTTGGATAGAGAGCTTCTATGATGGTGAAGAAGTACATGTGATCCGAGATGAGGTGATTGAGTCGATGCAAATAACAATCCCTGAAAACCTTTTGGATAATTAAGCTATTCATCACGGGCTTCAAAGGTGCGGAAATAATTAATAATATCCCAACGCTGGGTATCGCTTAATTCTCCTTCACAGGGGGGTAAATCTCGCCATCCCTCAACCGTGATATTGTAGAGAATGTCATCACGCAGGTCATCGAGTTGATTGCGTAGTGCGCGGAAATCATCTGATTCACTTTGCCATACGAGACAGTATTCAGTGTATAGGGCTTCCCCACGCTGGATGCTGTTTTCATCTGGCAATATGCTATTGATAACTACAGGTAATGGATTGAGACTTTCTTGGTAGGCTTGTTGTTGATTCTCAATCAGTTTTGCGCCAAATATCATAAGTGCAATCGAGCCAATAATTGTGCCAATGGCGATTAACCCAATAAGAGGTGTCACATCTAACTTTATGTAGAACCGTTTGATATATGGGTAAGCTAAATAAAGTAAGAATGCTGTCAAAATCAATAAGGTGATGACATGGATAAGTTGAGGGTCACGCGATTGTAATACGGTGGCATCATTGCTAATGTCCCAAATAAAAGCAGCTCGCGTTACGTCCTCATCAGCATCGACAATATCAATTAATGTCCACCATATCCCGATTTCTGTAATATCGTCGCCAGCGGTCACATATAAGCCATTTTCGACTTGTTCTGTGATATACCAATCCCTGCGCTTGTCTATGCTAGGATTGACCATCTGTAGATAGACTTGGACATCTGTCGCTGATTTGCCTCCCCGAGTAACAACTGTGTCATAGGTGTTTACGCCCAACCCTCCTGGGATAACCGCATTTGTGACGGTATAGTTACCGACTGTCTGGGTTGCGGATGGAGTTTCGACAGTGGTTTGCAGGTAATCGGGTTCGGGAATGGGAGTAGCCGATAACAAGGCGACTGCCGCTAAGGTGATGATAACAACGATAAATTCTAAACGAAGCGATGTTGTAAAGGTTGAGCTAAATTGAATCAGCTTATAAAAGCCATCAATCAACCTCATTCGTAAGCCCATCGGCACAAAACGCGAAATGACTTGCTCCAATTGTACGGCTATGTGTGGACGCAGGGCGATATGATGCAATGCTCCGATAAATAATAACAAGCCGACCATGATGAGTTTGAGCGCCAGTGACCCACCATAACTTGTCGCAATATCTGAGGGACTTGCAAACCAATTTAGGGCGTTATAGATACCTGTAAGAATGACGGTCACAACCATAATCGCCGTGATTCTGGAAAAACGGGGCATGACCGCCATCAAGGCTTGATGTTTTGCATTACCCGTATAAGGCTCAAGTGCGACAGGCAAAACCAGTACAAATGCCATAATTCCGCCGACCCAAAATGCAACTGCCAGCGCATGTAACCAATTGACAGCAATCGCGACCCACGGTAATAATAGCGAGCCTGCCGCATGGCTTGTTACCATAGATAGACCGATGAGTAATGCACCCATCCATGCTAATCCGTTCCAAATACCGCGGGTGAGTTGTGGCATCATGTCACGATAGTATTCGCTTACAAATAATAAGACACCCGTGAAAATGAGTAAGACCATGCGAAATGTCCAAACATCACCAAAGCGCGACCCAATCTGAACGATTTGCCATAAGTTTTGTTGGATGACTTGGAGGGGACTTGCATTAAAGAAAACCATTGATTGTTGTAATAGGGCAATGATGTTAGCCGTTAATGCTAATCCAAGTGCCATAATCAAACTATTACGTAACTGCCGCATGACACGAGGTGGAAGCCCTCCTGCTGTATATTTACTATTGCCCCATGCTGGAAACAGCACTAATGAATAGAGCACAGTGATACCAAAAATCATCATATTGGCAATCGTCAATAACGCACGCCAGACAACTTCTAGCGGAATGGCTTTATCATCTGCCGATTGCCCCTCAATGCCACCGACTTCTTCACCCACAAAGAAGACACGGCTTTCTGCTACCACATGTCCATCACTGGCAAACGCTGGACGCAATTCTACGACATATGCGCCATCAGGTAAATCTGGTGGGACTTGTAAAGATAACAGCGTGCTATTGCGCTCATCGACTGTGCCTGTTGCAATGATTTCGCCTGCTTGGTTACGTAAATTTAGCTCACTAAAACGGACTTCTAAATCCTCGCTAAACCAATATTGGATGCGGGTTGGGGGACGTTGGAGTGTGCTACGATCTTCTGGGATAGACCGCACAATATAACCATGTGCTTGTGATGGGAGGTTGAAAAATAGGAATGTGCCGAGCAGTATGATGATGTGATAAGGTTTCATATGTGTGTTCTTGTTAATTGCATAAGTTTATTATTGTGCAAATTTGCACAAATGCCAGCATGGATTAGATTAAGATTTCATCAATACAGTATGATTTTGAGAAGATGATAATAATTTATTGGTTTTATGGGTATACGAGGTACACTAAAAACATCATTTTTACGAATTATGAGGGAAGCTGGCATGAAGAAAATACAAACACAGGGTGTTCATCATATCACCTTGATTGGTGCTGATCGTCAAACGAGTGTTGACTTTTGGGAAGGCGTGATGGGAATGCCGATGGTATTTGAGCAACCTAACCTTGACCGTCCAGAAGAAAATCATCTTTACTTTGATCCTGGGGATGGTCGGCTTATTACTGTCTTTACCAACGAAGACCGCAAACCTGATTCGACTCGTAACCCCGAAGGTGTAGGTAATCTGCATCATATTGCATTTACTGTATCGCGCGCAACCTATACACAAATTGCGAAACGCCTAGATGAACGGGGTGTCAGTAATACAGGGGATGTTGACCGTGGGTTTATGGATTCGATCTATTTTCGTGACCCACTCGGACAATTAATTGAATGCGCCTGTTATAAATTTGAACCGCCTTTTGGCTCTACTCATGCAGAGGTCTTACTGGAAGCACATAAAATCCGCATGGGACGTAATGATTACAATATTGCTGATGAACATGTTGCTGATGCGATTGAGCTGCTTGTTAAACGCTATCAACAGACGCTTTCACCTGACCGTGATGTGAAAGACCCCTACCACGAAAAACCCCCTGTTTGGGATTAAATTGTTATGGAAATCGTGACCCATTGAACACTCTGTTGAATGCGACGGAATTGTGGGTTATGATTCTCTCGACCCCTTGATTCATTCCAGTCTAAAATATAGATATGGAATACCTAAGCGAGACATAAACAGCATGGAAACAACAGGGGTATTTGCCATGCAAAGTAGAGAAAAAGGTATATGACGGATAACGAGACAAGCAAGAACTTTATAACTGAAATAATTGACGAACATAACGAAAGTGGACGCTTCGAGACAAAAGTCCATACCCGCTTTCCACCCGAACCCAATGGCTACTTGCACATTGGTCATGCCAAGTCAATCTGGTTGAACTTTAGTATTGCTGAACAATATGGCGGGTTAGGGAATTTGCGTTTTGATGACACAAACCCTGCCAAAGAAGAACAAGAATATATTGATGCTATCATCGAGGATGTGCGCTGGTTAGGTTATGATTGGGGTGACCGCCTCTATTATGCCTCCGATTACTTTGACCAGTTGTACGATATGGCAGTTGAGCTTATCCAATTTGGGCGCGCTTATGTCGATGAATTATCACCTGATGAAATCCGTGAATATCGCGGAACACTTACAGAAGCAGGGCGTGAAAGTCCTTATCGTAACCGCTCGGTTGAAGAAAATCTTGAGCTTTTCCAGAAGATGCGTGATGGTGGTTTTAAATCTGGGGAAGCGGTTCTTCGTGCAAAGATTGATATGGCATCAGGTAATATCAATATGCGTGACCCTGTGATGTACCGTATCTTGGATGCACCTCATCCACGGACAGGTGATAAATGGAAAATTTATCCGATGTACGACTTTGCACATGGTCAGTCTGATTCCATTGAAGGGATTACCCATTCGATTTGTACATTGGAATATGAAGACCATCGCCCATTATATGATTGGTACTTGGATAATATCGAAATCTATCATCCACAGCAGATTGAATTTTCGCGTTTGGTGTTGAGCCATACGGTACTGAGTAAACGTAAATTGATTCGCTTGGTAAAAGAAGGGCATGTCACAGGCTGGGATGATCCACGGATGCCAACAATTTCTGGGATGCGTCGTCGTGGATATACACCAGAATCTATTATTGAACTTTGCGAATCCACAGGGGTCAGCAAGGTTAAGGGTGTCGTCGAGTTTCATAAACTAGAATATCATGTCCGTGACCATTTGAATAAAGTGGCTAATCGTGTGATGGCTGTTATGGATCCGCTAAAGGTTGTTATCGAAAATTATCCTGATGACCTTGTGGAAGATATGGAAGCAGTCAATAATCCTGAAGATGAATCGGCTGGAACACGGACTGTGCCCTTTTCTAAGGTACTCTACATTGAGCGCGACGACTTTATGGAAGACCCACCGAAGAAATTCTACCGTCTTGCACCTGGGCGTGAGGTTCGTTTGCGTTGGGGATATTTTATTACTTGTACTGATGTCATCAAAGACGAAGATGGTAATATTGTTGAACTACGCTGTACCTATGACCCTGAAACAAAGGGTGGTCATGCGCCTGATGGTCGTCGTGTTAAAGCGACTTTGCATTGGGTTTCTGTCCAACATGCTGTTGAAGCTGAAGCGCGTCTATATGATAGTTTATATACTGTCGAAGACCCTGAAGCTGACCCTGATAAAGACTTCACGGAGTTTATTAATCCAGATTCTGTAACAGTGGTTGACCCTGTTTACATTGAGCCATATATCAAAGTGGCTAAGGTTGGGGATCGCTTCCAGTTTGAACGCTTGGCATATTTTGCAGTTGACCCAGATTCAACGGAAGACAAGCTGGTGTTTAATCGCACGGTAACTTTGCGTGACCAGTGGCAAAAAGTTCAGAAACAATCGAAGAAACAGAACAAAAAGAAGAAGTA
>CAYGTY010000002.1:0-35585 GCA_964352825.1 uncultured Anaerolineaceae bacterium | reverse complement strand
ACCAGTGGCAAAAAGTTCAGAAACAATCGAAGAAACAGAACAAAAAGAAGAAGTAATTGAAATGTTGCTCTGATAGGGCGAGTATGCTAGCGGTTTAGCCTCGCCCTATTGGTTTATTCGTGACTGATATAGGTCTGGGGTTGTAAGCTATGGACATCCTCAAAGGCTTTATATCGGTCTTGGTGCAAGAGATATGATAATTTCACAGATGCCCCAGCATGTTCTCGAAACTCTGTTCCTGCAATAATAAATCCAGCTTTGAGTTTTGCAATTAGCACTGCACGATTGGTTGGGCTATGATAACTGATAACACGCTCATAGCCGATATCTCGCAAATAAGGTAAGTAGGCTTTTAAGAAAGTTGTATAAATCCCCTTATTTTGATAATCAGGGTGGATACCTGTCACATCCATCATAAACTCGCTTGCTCCTGTCATCCGCCCTGCACTCCAACCAATTGCTTTATCATTATGATAGAAGACAACTACATCTAAATGTGTTTGTCTTTGTAGTTTGAATAATGCTTGTTTATGCTCATCACGTCGTTCAGGAGGTAGATTAAACCAGCGCTCTGTCCATTGATTCTCTGCAAAGACAAGTGGCTCTAGATCATCTTCGACATCAAAGTAGGTTTGTAAGTCTACGCTACGCCCAATGATTTCATGATTTAATTGAATTGGGAAATGCTTTGACTTATAAACCTCAAATAAATCTGCCATAGTAACTTTACAACCCTTGCATGATTTGTACGATGAGCGCACCAAATCGTACCATCGTTCCGCTTTCAATCGGTGTTGCGACATCAGGTGTTAAGCGTTTCCCATCCACAAATGTCCCATTGCTAGACCCTGTATCGGTGATGACAATCTGACCATTTTTAATGTTTATCTCAGCATGATGACGCGATACTGTTTTAATGGATTCATAAGGGTTGAGGTCAATATCTGGTTTATCAATGTCGTGGGGTGAACCACGTCCGACTTTCATTGGGCGGTCGATATGATAGTGAATACTGACATCAGATTTTGGAATAATCAATTTTATGTCGGATTGCCCAACAACAGGTTCGGTGTGACCCTCAATTTCGCCTGCGAGTTTCTGGAGTTCATCTAAACCTGCGGCATTTGGATTTAATTTCTTTGTTTGTGGTAAGTTGACGACTGATGTTTCGTCAGATAGAACCACAGGCTTGGGAATATATTTTAATAAATCGCTGACATTTTGTTCAAAGTCTGCCACTAGTGACCACTGGACAGTTGGATAATCTTGTAAGAGCTTAGGGACTTCGGCTTCTTTTTCAAGAATAATCAAGATGATCGGTTTGACAAGCCCTTGGAAGGATTGCCACTCAATGCGTACATGGCGCGATTGAATACTATGCTCGGTCACAACCAGAAGCATATACTCGCCTTTTTCCAAACCATCTTGAATGATATTTGCCCACAACATACCTTCTGGTGTGTTAACATGGTCTATCCATGTATCATAACTATGATTATGGAGATATTCGGCTAGGCGATTTACAAATTCATCATCGCGTGAACTATGACTGATGAATAGGGTTGTCATAATGTTTGTCCTCTGTTGGTTGCTGAACCTATATAGATTATGCTATTGATACGAGTTTAAGGCAATTGAGAAGTGGAAGAATCTATGACATTGGATAGTTTCTCTGTTAAGATGATAATTAGTAGTGTATCGGGCATGGAAGTAAAAAACGATTATGCGATTAAATTTTAAGACAATAGCATTATTGGTATTGTGTTTGTCTGTGGTTGTGATTGTTGGATTATTCCAGCAACCTCTACAAGCTATACTTAGCCCTGCAACTTCTACGCCAATTATCCAAACATTCCTTCCCTATAATTTATCACAGATAGCAACCCAGCTAATTGTTCAACAAGGCGAAGCCTTCACACAAGTTGATAAAATTGATGGGCAATGGCAAATCACTGCAAGTACAAATTTAGATGATGCGCGCGAGACCCACCATGATTTTGTTGTTGGTTTGCTGAGGTTAATGTCTACATTTGAATATAGCCGAGTGTTTGAAAGTGAAGACCTTGCACAATATGGTCTTAGTGCGTCCACTGCCTCTATAGAAATTCGCACCTCTGACGAAGCCTTCACCTTAAAATTAGGGCAAACCAATCCAAATGGCGATAGCCTTTATATACAAGTGAATGATACACAGACTGTTTATTTAGTTCCCGCAGTCTTTGAGTTTGCGAACATCCTGCGCTTAGCGACACTGCCACCTTATCTTGATGTAAATCCAGCACAAAATGATAATTTACCTGACAATCTATTGTTCCCTGATGTGTTTGGTTATCAAATAGAAGAATTTATGATTCGGGATGGGCGTGACGGTAGTTTTATCACCTATACACAGGGCGAACTTGGAACATGGATTATTGATGGAACGGTTGTTAATACTGAGATTGAAGTGGATCATGTGCAATCGGCTGTTAATGTGAGCCAATTCTTATTTCTAGAGATTGAACCGCTTGAAGCATCCGTAATGGAATCTGTAACAGACCTTGCAATTTTGACACTTTCGATGACCATTGATGATGGACAATCTTATATTATGAATGTGTATTCGCTTGAAGATATTGGGTATATTGGTCAGTTGAAAGAGGACGCAAACACTAGGGAATATGCGCTTCCAGCGGACATCATCAACATGTTTTTTGATATGGTACGTGAACCCCCTTATGTTAGTATACGATCTTGATTAAATTGTTGGAGCTTCTAAACACTATTTTTAAGTAGTTTATGAGTTGCGATTGCTTTGTTAGAATAGATATGGGTGATTTTGTGCAAGGTGAGTGTTAATCAATGCCACAATTAAAAATGCTTCGAGGTCCAGAGCCAGGTAAAGTTTTCGAGTTAACAGGCGAAAATATTCATATTGGTCGTGGACGTAAAAATGACATTATTATTCATGATAATGAAGTCTCTCGTGAACATTGCCGTTTGGTTCGTGTTCTTGATGACTATGAAATTCATGATGGTGTATCGACAAATGGTACATATGTTGATGGACATAAGGTTGACCCGTCGGGGTGGATGCTATACAACAATTGTATTGTGGAAATTGGTGATTCAATTACATTCCAATATACTCAAGATGCTTCGCCGTTTGATACCAATCAAATGGATGCAGAAGTGCGTATTGACTACTCAACGCGCCCATTCCTTGTTGCAAAACGTGCCTCGCAGGATGAATTAACTGTTTATCCGCTCAGTGATGCACTGGTTGAACTAGGTCGTGACCTCTCCAATGATATTATTATGCAAGAGGCAGAAGTTAGCCGTCATCATATTCGGTTTGTACGAACCGCTGGTGGTTACACAATCGAGGATCTCGGCTCAATGAACGGTACAGCTGTGAATGGCATCTTTGTCAAAGAACCTTATTTATTACGGGCAAATGATACGATTACAATTGGTACGACAGTTGAGATTAAATTTATGAGTGAAGACTCTGATGATTATACTTACTATCGTGACACATTTTTACCCCATCTGGAAGATGAAGCCTCCATCACACAATCACGGCGTCCCCCTCAATTAGAGGATATGGGAACAGAACGTAGTAAACACAGTACATCGGAATTGCAACATGGTTTAGCACAACATCAACTCGAAGATCATGTTTTTCTTGCATATGCTCGTGATGAATGGGAAAGTATTGTCAGCCATTTATTTGTTTACCTAGAAGATAATGATATTGATGTCTGGGCTGACCAGTATCTGGCACCTGATAATGATGCGTGGAAAGAAGCGATTGAACAAGCCATATCAGAATGCTCTGTATTAGTTGTTGTTGTTTCTGCGGCATCCCTCAAAACAGAGTATATCAAACGCAGTTTACGTCACTTTGTTAATCGGGAAAAACCTATTATTTTACTTGAATATGAACGAGTGGCGCGTCTACCGATTTCGATACAAAACTTAGGACGTATCAAATATTCGGCTAGTAACCCAGATGAAGCCTTCCAACGCATCCTCATCGAAATTCAGCGTGTCACGTATTAAATGGGCGAGAATAACATCTCGCTCTATCTTTCTCAAATATGACCTTAACGCCTGCTCAATTGCATAAAGTTTGTAAAAAACGACTCTGATATAGGGGTATCGTCAGGTGTTGGTTTGATTTCTGTGATAGCATTACAGTATAGGTGTTAATTAGGTTGAAGGTAAATGTGGATGATTAAACGGTCTTTGATATGGAGTGTGTTTGTCTTCATGATTGGTGTTGTGCCAGCTCTCGCACAAACATTATCTTGCTCATCACTTGCGGAACAGGCTTTAGCAGCTATTGGTGATAATTGTGGTGATTTGTCTCGTAATAGCGCTTGTTATGGTTTTGATCAGGTTACAGCAACATTTTCTGCTGAAGTTCCTGATGATTATTTTGGAGCCCCATCTGACCGCGCTGACCTTGCTGAATTAGATACATTAAAAACCGCAGCAATGGATAGCGCACAATCAAAGTGGGGGATTGCTGTGATGAATATTCAGGCGAACTTACCGAATACTATCCCAGGGCAAGGTGTGTTAATGCTCCTTGTAGGAGATGCTGAAGTTCAAAATGCCGTTGATCCAAGTGAAGCCAATGAAGTGGTTGACCCCTTAAATACTGTTGTCTTGGGAGAAACGAATCTTCATACTTCCCCATCAATTACATCTGAGATTGTGAATGTTCTACTTGCTAATGAGATTGTTTTGGTCGATGGCTTTAATACCCCTCGTACTTGGCTACGTGTTGTTAATGATGGTGAGGTTGCTTGGGTAGAAGCGGAACGTGTCGCGCGGTTATCGGCAATGGATACCCTACCTGTTATTAGCGGTAATAACCCGACTGCTATGCAAGCCTTCTATTTATCGACGGGAATTGGTGAGGCAGAGTGTACTGAAGCGGATCCTATGATCGCAGTGCAAAGCCCTGAAAATATTACCGTAGATTTGACGGTGAACGGGGTCGATATTCGGGTTGGCTCTCTAATCACATTCCAAAGTCTGGACGAGCAGACAATGAATTTGACTGTTCATCGTGGTGAAGTGACAACTATTTTTGGCAATAAAATTTTAGCAGGACAAAGTGCGATTGGGGTTATCAATACAGACTTACAGCAACAAGGTGTCATCGTGGCATGGGGCAATTCTGTTCCTGCGACAGAGAAAGACTTGGCGATGGGCGAACAAGCACAATCGGCGATCAATAATGTTGCACAGAAAAATGGCTGGGATGAACGTGAAGTTGACCCTAATCCACCGTCTCAATCAGGAGAGATTATTCATATTGTATCATCAGGCGAAACACTCTTTGGGATTGGTCGTCAGTACGATGCTAGCCTCCCTGAGATTGTCGCACGCAATAACCTGAGCGCACCCTACACCCTATTTGCAGGGCAAGAATTAGTTATACCGAATCCCGGTAGTGGTTTTGTCGGGTTGCCATCCACTGGTGAAACAACCAACTCACCACCTGTAACCGATGGCGAGACCCCTTCAACAGGTGTATGCGATACTTTGCGTCTGACCTCACCGCTTGTATCTGCTCCAGCCGAAGCTGTTCCATACTATTGGGATGGTGTGGCAAATGCGACACAATATCAGGTGAATATTTATGATTCGGCAACAGGTGAATTAAAAGGGTCGTTCTATACTGATGGTGGCGAGACTTCTATTGTTATCAGTGCTGGGCAATTGGGTGTTGGTGGCTCGATGCAATGGGAAGTGCTAGCCCTACAAAATGGACAAGTGATATGTGGCACAGGTCGTAGTCAACCTCTAACACATTCTGCACCTGTTGAAGTTGTTCCTACAGCAGGTCCTAAATCAGAGTTTTACATTAAATGGTATTGTGGCTCCGGTGAGTTAATTGTGGAATGGGATCATGCTGGGAGTGGGACTGTAAAAATAACAGCGACGGATTCTGGTGGTCTTGATTATTCATCTAGTAAACAAGGTGATAGTGGCTCTGTCTCATTCGATTATATTGGTTATGATTTTACATCTGCCAAAGGTAAAACATCAGGTGGTGACGAGGATAAAAAGACAGGTAATCTTGATTGCGCTTAGATAATGTCATCTATTTTGAGACGCTCTGATGTAACATTGCAATAAACTTTTCACGGTCTGCATGAGTTGCCACATCGACTTGTGCAGGCTGATGAGTTACTCCTAAAGTATCAATAACCGTAATCCCCCGCGCCAAACCATCATCAGTTGTCACATCCACCCGATACCGCTTAAACTCCGCGATGCTGGGGTCAATCGCAATTGCGACAGTAATCGGGTCAGGTAAATCAAAACCTGCTAATTGTGACTCAGCTTTTGCATATTCATTTAAGGTCGCTTGAATATCAACAACAAATTCAGCTAGGGGTGTGCGAATATTGCGGATTGCGTCTGACTCTGCCTGACCAAATGTTGCATACTTCCATGAAATATCCCAACCGACCATTGTAATTGGCATTCCTGACTCGAATACAATCTTGGCGGCTTCTGGGTCTACCCAGACATTAAATTCTGCGGTGGGTGTGATATTCCCATGACCTGAGCCGATTCCACCCATGACATAACATTGAGAGACCTTTTGTGCTAATTCAGGTTCACGTAATAGAGCAAGTGCAACATTCGTTAATGGACCGAGTGTAATTAGTGTAATATCGCCTGCATGTTCATTAATGACCTCTCGTAATTTATCCACCCCATGCCCCTCTGCTGGAACACGTCCTGATAAGGGTAAGCCAATATCGCCCATACCATCATTACCATGTACATTTTCGGCGGTGCGAAGTGTACGTAACATCGGCTTGGCGCATCCAGCATAAACAGGGGTGTCTTTACCACAAAGCTCAACCGTGTAGAGTGCGTTCTGTGTGCCTTGTGCGAGGGGAACATTCCCTGCCACGATGGTGATAGCAAGCACATCAATATCTGGATGTTGTAATGCCATGACTAATGCAACCGCATCATCAGACGCAGTGTCGGTGTCAATAATAAATTTACGCATGATGACCCTTAATATGATTTCTGATTTAATAATGTCGTGATAATACCCTATATTGCGCTTATTGTCATAAACACATAGTCAAAAATGGTGATGTAATTGATGACCGTGCTATACTATTAGAAATTAAATATTGATTAGATTAATTGAGATAAAGGTTATTGTAATGGATTTTTCGATACCTAAGCATGTCCAAGATATTGCTCATCGCGTCAGGAAATTTGTTGATGATGAGGTCATTCCTGTTGAGATGGAACTCTTGCAATCGGGTGAAGAACTCAGCATGGAAACTTTACAAGGACTTCGTGCTAAAGCCAAAGCAGAAGGTTTATGGGCACCCACGATGCCAAAAGATTGGGGTGGGATGGGGCTGAACATACAAGAGATTGTCCCTGTCTTTGAAGCGGCTGGTCGTAGTTTAATTGGTCCATCTGCGATTCACTGTGCTGCACCTGATGAAGGTAATATGCACCTTTTGCATAACTGGGCAAATGACGAACAGACGGAACGTTTTCTTGTCCCATTAGCCAAAGGTGAAACCTTTTCAGCATTCTCGATGACTGAACCGCCCCCCGGTGCAGGTAGTGACCCACGTATGATTGAATCCTCTGCCGTTAAAGAGGGCGATGAGTGGGTAATAAATGGGCATAAATGGTTTACCTCGAATGGTGAGGTGGCTGATTTCTTCATCATCATGGCAATTACAGACCCCGATGTTCATCCTTATGCAGGATGTAGCTTATTCCTCGCACCACGCGATAGTGAAGGTATTAATATCGTGCGGGATGTTCCTGTGATGGGTGTGAAAGATTTTGGTGGACATGTCGAAATGCGCTATGAGAACTTACGGTTGCCAGATAGTGCAATTTTGGCTGGTGAAGGACAAGGGTTTATGTTGGCACAATCACGGCTAGGTCCTGCTCGTCTGACACATTGTATGCGTTGGACAGGGGTTGCCCAACGTGCCTTAGAGCTTGCAACTGAGTATGCAACTAAACGTGAAGCCTTTGGCGGTCCACTGACAAGTCATCAATCTGTACAATGGATGCTTGCGGATTCTGAAATGGAATTAGAAATGGGGCGTTTGCTTATTCACAAAGCCGCTTATATGTTGGCGCAAGGTGAACAAGCGCGTACTGAAACCTCTATTGCAAAAGTTCAAGTTGCTGAGATTGTGAATCGAGTGCTTGATCGGTGTCTACAAATTTGCGGTGGGACAGGCGTATCTCGTGATTTACCGATTTCCTCTTGGTATGAAAAAGCACGGGCTTTTCGCATTTATGATGGTGCATCAGAGGTTCATCGGATGGTGGTTGCCCGTCAAGTGATTAAGAAATATGCACCTCAAGATGAATCTTAATGTAATGTCTCGAAATAAATTTGAAATCATTGTAGAGGCATGGTGCATAATGCCCGTACACAAAAAGATTTTATCTCTAGAAACATTCAGGATATTATATTAATAGAAATCAAAACGGCAGTTCGATGACACTATCCGACTGCCGTTTAATTTAGAAAATCTTCGTTTAGCTAATCGCTTGAATATCCAAAATTTGATTCATCACACGAAACCGTATTTCGGGTTCTATATGTCCTGCAATGACGGACTGAATAACGGTGAGGTTATAGTGATTATCTGGATAGGCACAGCAACTAATCAAATGGTAAATATGTTTGATGAGTCCACTGACGGAGGCATTATTCATGACATCCATACGTTTCCACCACATATTTTCTGTTTCGACGGCGACTTTTAATGCCTCTAAGTCCAGCCGACGTGCAAGGCTTGTTTGGTGCATCTTAATTTCATGATGTAATTTAATTGCTTCTTGGTGCGATGTTTCGACAACGCGATAATCACGCCCAAATTTTGCTTGATATTGACTAACTGCTACAGCAAGTTGTGTTGCAATATCAGCGATTTGTTGTGCTGTTTCCATATTCATAATAAATCCTTCCATCAACTTGCATATTTAAACTTTACTTAATAATCTTAACATTATTTTAAATTTTAAACAATAAAGAAACACATTACATTGTTTAATGTAAATGAATTGGACTATCTAAAATAAGGTTATAGATACCTGTGGTATATCGAAAAACCTTATTTTGTTGGGATTAATAGATATTTTTATTTTGCAGAGAGGAGCGTTTGTTAAAAAGTGAGTTTAGATTATATGTTAAGGATTATTATGGAATTGTTAAATTTTGCACAAAGTTAAAATGAGAGTAGGCAATTATGCCCACTCTGATTATTAGCCTATAGGGATACCCCATGTGGTGATGCCTGTCCCATCGAGGATATAGAGGATGGTTTCATCTGGATTAAATGCCACATAAAGTGGGGTTTCAGGTGTAAATTCTATGACACGCAAAATTTCGTTTGTTGCAACATTGATAAGCTGGACTTCTTTTAGCTCTGGTGACACAAATATAAATAAACTTTCATCCTGAGAGAACAAGAATGTCTGTTCATCAATAGATATATTTTGTGTGTCACTGGCAATCGGCTGTAGCTGACTTGCATTATCAATTGTGATTGAGATACGCTCCACTGTTGCGATAATTGGTGGACTTTCGGTTACGGTTGACTCTTTTTGTGTCATGATTGTTGCTGTTGATATGGGTACAGTTGTTGCTAAAACAACTTCAGGGACTGCTTCAACTGAATTTGTTGTAGTTGATGATGATACATTTGCTTTATGCGGTATAAGCATAAATGCCATTCCGAATGCGATGACAGCGAGTGCAATCGTCGGCAAAATACCATAAGTAAGCCAATGCTTCCAATCACGGTTAGGTCGTTGCGGTTGTCGTAAGCGTTGCTGTGGCTGTGCTTTGCGGGTCGGAACATTTAAATATCTCCCCATATCAGGGATTTGTTGAAATTTGCTTCGCTTGATGATGTCTTTAAGACCTTTATTTAATTTTTTGGATGCGGACTCATTTTTCCCAATTTGGATGGGGTCGAGTCGCGTTAAAGGTCGTAATTCATGAGGGAGGCGCGCACCACGAGGCATGGATGCACCATCTGTTAGAATCGGGATAATGCGCTTTTTAGATTGGATAGCGGTTGCAATTGCCATATGGACGGGGTCATAGACACTCTGTAAAAGATTATTACCCTGCTCATCGACCATATCTGCCCAGTAATTCCCAATCACCACAATAAGATAATTGGTTTTCTTGACCTGTTGCTCAATTTGATATACATCGACATAACTATCGTAATCAGGGCTGGTGATATTCGATTTGCCGTATAATTTCTGAAGAGCAGAAATAATTTCCTGACTTCGCTTCCGACTGTCTTGTGGGCGGTAGATAACATATATCTGTGACATGATGAATAATTCTCCGCAAACTACCCGACTTATATTAATTATACTATACTTAGGACTGTTATGGACTAAACCTTCGCCTAGTATGATGCTTACACATTCGACATATTGAGATGCCTATGCCTAATATTTTTATCAGTCACAGTACCAAAGATAATGATAAAACCCGTGAAATTGCTGATATGCTCAAAGATGCAGACTTTGATGTATGGGTGGATTTTGACAGTATCCACGATGGTACACGCTGGGTACATGAAATTGAAAAAGGTATCGATAGTTGCTCGGCAGTTGTCGTTGTATGGTCTAAAGCTGCTAAACAATCTGAATGGGTTGAAAAAGAATGTCTCTATGCACTGGACTCGCAGAAACCTATGTTTATTGCACGGGTTGAAAATGCTCGCTTGCGTCTTTACTTGATTAACATTCAATTTACAGATTGTACGACGAATCTGTTTAAGGGCATGACTAATTTAATCGAGACACTCAAAGATACCTTAAACACCCCAGAAGATAATCCAAATTACCCAGAACATGCTGTTTCCTCTGAACCGATGGAAGGTAACTTTTTCCCCTATGTTGAACAATTACCTCATGGTGAGGCAGCGATGTGGGTGGCTAAAGACTTATACCATTGGGCAAAAGATATAGCCGATGAAATTGAATTTGGCGGGTCACAAAATCCTACATATCATGTGAAAATAGATTTGCCAGATGATAAACAAGTTACTGTATTTTCAATCTGGGCATATCCTAAAACACCATCCACACAGATACCCTTCGATTATTTGAAGGGCGTGTCACCTTATGCTAATAAGAACAAACGGATAGCGGTGCTGAAACAAGTCAACTTATTGCTACCTGATGATATGCAATTTGCAGAAGATAAAGCTGATCGTCGTCCATCAATCCCTCTGCATTACCTCAGCACTGCCGAAAAGCTAGAGGGTTATAAACAAATTATCAAAGAGATGATTCATAACTTACGAGCTTAGCTTGGTACATCAAACCAATAGCGACGCACAAATGATTGATTGCGTTTGACCATCACGACACTGTACCCCGGACGCGCTCCGACATCTGGAATCGTCTCGGTGACACCTTTGTATGTAATAAATTGCGCCCATGAAGATGCCGCCGATGTATACATGATGCCTTCCCGATATACGCTTGTATTTTCGTGAATATGCCCGTGAAAGACACCAACTAAGCGTGAACTGGCTTTTTTGATGATGTTATGTAAATCTGGACCATTTGTAATCCGCATAAAATTATCTAGCCACGGTATATCGACTGCTATCGGATTGTGATGAACGGCAATCATTAGTGGACGGTCGTCATCGGCTGTGCAGATTTTGTCGAGCCATTGCAGTTGCTCCTCTGTGACATAACCTGCGGGGGGAGTCGCAGGACCATTGCTATCGAGGCAAACAACTTGTACACCATTGACTTCAAATTCATAATGAAAATTAGGAATAATCTCTGCATTAGCGCGTCCCATTAATTGCCGCTGTAGAGCATCGTTATGGTCATGATTACCTGAAATATAATAAATTGGCGTTTTAAGTGGAGCAAAAATTTCTTTCGCTGTTTCATATACCGATTCGTGAGGGTCATAAATAACATCCCCCGTATGCAAAATGAAGTCAGCCGAAAAGGGTAAATTTTGTAGACTTTTGACTAAAGCCCTTGCGCCTTTATTAGGGGTATAGTCGGCATATGGCTTAGTATAGGTTTCATCTGGGTTGATGTGTGTATCGCTAATATGAATAAAGGTCAATAACGTATCGGACATGATGTCTTCTCCATATTAAAAAGCCCATTGGTGAATGGACTCTTTGTATCGTCTATTTGCCTGTTGGCGAATCTTCGTCGCGTAGTTTATCTTCTTCATCTTTTAGCTGGACAATTGGCATTTCACCCGTTGTTGCACTTTGATGATCGTCCAATAATTCAGGTAATGATGGGGGTGGAGCTTCTCGATGTAAGCTGGGTTCAGCCTCAATACGTGGCATAGAACCTGTTTGTGTTGTCTTATCTGTTTGGAGCTTATCAGGTGGCATAATAGATTCTCCAGAATAAATATTGCTCCATTATACACCTATTATATTAAGTTTGTGTTTGAATTAAGCAGGTACTGCCGGAACAATTGACGTTACCTGTAACCTGAGCCGTTAAATGACCCTGTATCATAGGTGATGACTTGGATTCTGTGTAGTCAATGGATACTATCGAGACCTTAGAACAATAAATAGATGAACTTGATGAAGGGCAGACACACAACCTGCCCTTTTTAATGCTTATTTTTTTGCGAGGTGTTCTAAGCGTAAACGGCGGTCATAGTATTTCTCTGCGGATTCTGCCATGCTCTGTAAGGTTTGTGCATTCAAGAAAGCGTTGACGATTGCGCCAGCGAGTGGAATAAATCCGACGATAAATCGTGCAGGAACACGTGTGCCTAAGCGCGACGCTAATTTACCAGCCAAGCGTGCGCTGACCTTACGACCTAATGGACGGGTTAGTATCACTTCATCGTGAATTGGTTTCACATGCTCTTTACCCATTGCTAGCATTTCCTGTGCTTTATTGTCACCCGCGATTGCTTTAATGACCATATAGCCACGTTCATCACCTGCCACATAATGCTCTGCAAGGTCTTGCAAAATATGATAAGTACGAAGAGTCGTCTCATCCGTTTTCGAGCTTAATAATTTGGGCATCGCCTTTTGACCCTCTTTGGAGAGTGTCCATTCGAGGGCATCAACCGAAATCGCTAAATGTTCGATGATGCTTGCATTGAAGTGGGTGTTATTTGCCCAGAGTGCCAGAATATTACGATAATCTGAGTAGGCTTCTGTTTCAATGATATACGCTCCTTTGAGCGCACCAATACCCCAACTGATATATGCTAATTTATGCAATAGATAGCTCACTCCCGTTGGAATCGTAAAGGCGTGAAGCCCAGGGATAACCATTTCTGCACCACCAGCCAATGCAAGTTTTGTGGTTTCTTGTGTAATCCATTGTCCGACGGAATTACAATCCATCGCTGCATCAACTGCGTTTTGAGGATTCCCGCCGAGTTCGTCTAATGCCAGAATAATGGCTTCTGCAATTGTATCTTCAAGTCCCATTCAATTGTCCTGTAACTAACAATACGTACTCTACTATAGTATACGTGAAAAATATGAACTACGTTGTGCTATTGTGAGAAGGTCGCATTCCATACTTTCAAATCATCAAAGTCTACTGTTAATCTGCGATTATCGTAGTTCATCACACCTGATAATCCGATGACCCCTTTTGAAGATCGTTTATCACGGGCTTCTGCAACAAATTCCCCGTTTATCCACAACGCCAAATAATCATCAATACAGATTGCTCGTATCTGATTTTTGGCTTGTCCCTGTTTGATGACGTTTGACGGGGTTGCGACGATAATATCATCTAGGGAACGTCCATTATTCCAACGGATTGTGTAATGCCCATCACCACTGATGAGGAAATAATACCCACGCCCACTATTACTGGGTTCAAGCCGACATGCAACCCCATACGCATTGTGCTTATACTCTGAGCGCTGAACAATTGTCGCTTCAATCACGACATCTTCATGGTGTATCGGGGCTTGTATCCATACAATTTGCCGTTGTGCGAGGTCAATCTGATAGACACCATCAACTACGCTCATATACAAATCCTCACCCCCATCATAGGTTCGCCAGTCGCCGACTTGCTCAAATGTCTCATCAGCAATCAAATCCAGATAGCGGTATCCTTCTGTTGGGAGCTTCTCTGGTGCGAAGTTCTCACGAATATTAAGGCAAGCAGAAGAGATGAGGATGACCAGTAAAAGTAGGATAAAGCGCACTAATAATTTACTCCTCAATTAGTATTTAGATTTGAAGTATGAAATATGTGAAATGCAAGGCGACCTAAAATTATACTTGATGTAATTGCTGAATATACTACTAGACCCATTCCCACAACTGTTGAGTTAATTATCAATATTAATGCGATAGCATATGTATCGAAAAAATTCCATGTTTGGTTCAGAATTCCCTGTATAAGTAATAACCCCAAAAATGTTTTTAAGGGGATGCCGTTAAAATACCCTTTTTCTCTTGGTGAAGGTAGTGTATATCCGAATTTTATTTGTGAATAAAATCCAACTAAAAATATGGCAATATAGAAGTGTATTCCATACCCTAAGTGGAGACCTGGAATATCCCATGCAAGATAACCTAATGTAATTATGTGAAGAGTTATTCCAGTAACAAGTGCAGGAATAAGCGATTTTTGAGACTGTTCCATATGTATTACCTTTATTATTACTGATACTCCACATTATACTAGGTGACTTTTTACTTGCTATAGTTATCAATATGATAGTTTCTTAGGTAAATGTTGAAGTTAACATCATAATCGCATTAAAAATCGTGTCTAAATGTTGAAGTAGGGGGACATGGGTGTATAATCTAATAAAAGACGAATTTGTAGTAAAGTGACTATAATTTATGATTGAAGTAATCGTTGACCGCATCCAAGTTAGCCTGATGTCCCAACATCGCTTGGTGGTGTTAAAAGAGATGAGTGAAGACCGTTATCTGCCCATTTGGATTGGGGCGTTTGAGGCAGAGGCGATTACATTAGAGTTACAAGATATGTTACGTGAACGCCCATTAACCCATGATTTACTAAAAGCAACCATCACAGAGATGGGTGGAACAGTCCGCCATATCTACATTAATAACCTCAGCCGTGATGTGTTTTATGCCCGTATCAATATTGATGTCGATGGTAAATCAATCGATGTGGATGCCCGCCCAAGTGATGCAATCGCACTCGCGGTACGTTTGAAATCTCCAATCTTTGTTGATGAAATGGTGATGGACAAGGCTGGCATACGCCCAGAGAAGAACGTCGAAGAAGATATTTTAGGTATCAGTGATGCACCCATTGAAGAAGAGGAAGTTGCTGAATCAGTTGATGACAGTCAACTCAGTGCTTTTGCTGATTTCTTGGATACACTCGACCTCGATGATTTAGAAGATGATGCGTAAGTAAATTCATACCTCCTCCCCTCGTCATAATGAGGGACTTTATACTATAATCAGACTACCAAAGTCTGAAAAATAATATGAGAAAATTCATTTCAGGCGACTATAGGGTCGTCTGTTATGTTTTAGACCCTAAAAAAAAGAAGTGTAATTAAATAAGTAGGTTTTAATGACCAACCCGACTCAACAAACGTCATCCCAAGCGCCTTATAGTCTAGAAGCAGAGCAAGCCTTATTGGGTGCACTATTGCTCGAACCTCGTGCTTTTTTGAGTGTTGCAGCTTTTCTGAATAATGAAGATTTCTTCCTCAAACGCCATGAGTATATTTGGACAGCGCTTCATCGCTTGCAAGAAGATGGAGACCCGATGGATTATGTCACGGTCTCGCAAGAGTTGATGAATATGCAGGTACTTGATGAAATTGGTGGGCAGGCATATTTAACGAGTTTGGTCAATAATACACCGTCTGCTGTTCATGCTGAGGTCTATGGTCGGTTAGTTGAACGGGCATCTATTCGTCGTCGGATGTTAAAAGCGACTGATGAGATTCGTAAGTTGGCGATGGATGAAGAAATGCCGATTGATCGTGTGTTAGCTGAGGCGGAACAAGCTCTGTTTTCTGTGAGTGACAGCCAGATTAAACGCGAATTTGTGCCGATTTGGGATGCAGTCAGTGAATATTATGATGATATGGAAAAGTTGCTGGCATCGGGACAGGGCTTGGTTGGTCTGCCGACTGGCTTCAAAGCATTAGATGGTCTGCTCGGTGGCTTTCAGAAATCCGATTTAATTGTCTTTGCTGGGCGGCCGGGCATGGGTAAATGTGTTACTGGTGACACTTTGATTGCAACTTCAAATGGAATATTACCTATTGAACAATTGAAACCTGATAAGGGTGGTATCCCTGATGATGAAGGTGGTGTTTTCTATCCAATGGAAATAGGTGTGCAAACGCCTGATGGTATTAAACAAACTTCACATTTCTATGATAGTGGTATCAAGTCTACTATAAAGATAAAAACACGAGCTGGTTATTCTCTTGCTGGCACACATCATCATCCTGTAATGGTTCTATCAATTACTGGTGAGAAAGTTTGGAAGCGTTTAGATGAGCTTACTGTAGGTGACTATGTTGCTGTTCAGCGCCATTCACCTACTTGGGGTAATCAAGTTGACTTACCTCATTTTGAATATAGCTTTGGTGATGATAATGTTCGTAATGCAAATTTGCCAAGATTACCTAAACAAATTGATGTTCAACTAGCCTATATATTTGGAGTTTTAGTTGGAGATGGTGGATTGACACGTAGAGATGGAATTGCTGTTTCATCTGGAGATCAAGAAATAATTGATGCCTTCTATGATTGGTGTTATCAATTAGACCTCTCCCCAAATCATAATGCAGGTTACGATTATCGAGTGACAAGTGTCGTTCTAAAAGCATGGTTAGATAGTTTTGGTATGAACGGATATTCATATGAAAAGAAAATACCATCAATCATACTTGATGCTCCCAGAGAATGTGTAAAAGCCTTCCTTCAAGGGCTTTTTGATACTGATGGACATGCAGAATCAAAACGTGGTTATATCCAGTATGTAACATCATCATTTGTATTGGCTAAACAAGTACATTTACTCTTGTTGCAGTTTGGTATTGTTTCTAAGTTGACTTTTAAATCCAATAAGAAACGTGGAGCATGGAGTATTCGTATCACTGGAGATAATGCCCGACTATTTTATAGTGAAATTGGATTTTTGTTGGAGCGTAAACAATCGTGTGTTGATTTATTACCTGAGACTATCAATGCAAATCTAGATTTAATTCCACATTTACCTGATGTAGAAGTTCCTTATGGATATAGAGATAATTATGTTCGTTATTTTAATGGCACTCGTAAACCGTCATACACTACTTTAGAAGCTATTTCAGAATTTCAACCAGCAGTTAATCATTTGCTTGAACCTAAGTTTTATTGGGATGAAATTTACGAGATATGTGATAATGGTCTTCAACACTGTTATGATTTAACTGTACCTGAGGGTCACGCCTTTGTTTCTAATGGTATTGTTAGTCACAATACATCTTGGCTGTTGACGGTTGCTTTAAATGCCGCAAGACGAGGTGCGCGAGTGGCTTTGTTTACGATGGAGATGGGTGTTGAGCAGATGATTCAACGCTTTATTTCGATGGAAACAGGGATTCGGATTCAGCAATTACGGACAGCGGATTTATCGCCACGCGAACATACCCGTTTTACTGAAGCGATTGGACGGATTTCGAATTTACCGATATTCATTGATGATACCCCCGGTATTACCCCGATGGAGATGCGGACAAAATGTCGTCGTCTACAACATGAGTATGGCTTAGATTTGGTGATGGTCGATTATATGCAGTTGATGTCGGCAGGTAAGGCATACGAAAATAACCGTGTGCAAGAAATCAGTTATATCAGCCGTTCATTAAAAGAACTCGCGCGTGAATTGAATGTCACCATGCTGTCAGCGGCACAATTATCGCGTGCTGTCGAACAACGTCAAGATAAACGCCCACAGCTCTCTGATTTGAGAGAAAGTGGTTCGATTGAGCAAGACGCGGATGCTGTAATGTTCCTCTATCGTGATGAGGTCTATAACCCTGAGACAACTGAATTTCCAAATCAGGCAGATGTGCTATTATCGAAGCATCGGCACGGACCAACAGGTACGATTCAACTCTACTTTGAAAAGTCGATTACGAAGTTTATGGATGTCAACATGCAACGGGTTGACCTCAGTGACCTTGAATAAATTGGGATGATACGAACCTATGCGTAAATTTGATGGATTTCCAAACGGACAAGACCACATTACAAAAATCCCAACTCAATTTTTTGTTGAGTTATTGCCCTTAATTGACGACCTTGCCGAACTTAAAGTGACACTCTTTTGTATGTGGGCATTACAGCAAAAAGAGGGCGATTATAAATATCTGCGCTATGATGAATTTTTAGCAGATTCGTCATTATGTGAAGGCTTACAGGGCATTGATACATCAGTTGAGTTGACCGATATTCTGGATAATGCTCTGGAAAAAGCCACCTTGCGAGGCTCATTACTCTCAGCCGAAATTGTAATTGATACAGGCAAAGTGTGTTATTATGTCATCAATACAGAACGTGGACGACTACTGATTGAACAATTATTAGCTGGGCAATGGCGACCTTTAGATAATCAAGAAATCGAAATTTTGCCCCCTCGTCCAACTGTATTTGCATTATATGAACAAAATATAGGTGTACTGACACCAATGATTGTGGATTCGATTAAAGATGCAGAGAAGACCTATCCTGTCATCTGGATGGAAGAAGCCATGAAGATTGCAGTTGAACGTAATGTACGCAACTGGAAGTACATCCTCAAGATATTGGAAACTTGGAAGCAAGAAGGGCGAAGTCATGAAACAGTTCAAGGACATATTGAACGACATGAACAATATACCTCAGGGGAATGGGCAGACTTCATCGAATCGTGATGAATTTTATCCAGATGATTTAAGTGATGGTATCCAAACACCACTCGATTTAATTTGTCGTGACCCCAATAACGCTGTTGCACCTTGCCCAATATGTGGTGGCAAAGGTGTCATTATATTGGATGTGCCTGTGACGGATTTACGGTATGGGAAGTTACGCCGTTGCCCGAATCATCCTGTGACCAGTGATGTGGGACATCAAGAACGCTTACGTCGCATTGGAAATTTGGATGCTTATAAAGACAAAACCTTTGAGAATTTTGTGATTAATCCCTTTGATGGTGGATATACCCATGAGGCTGTTACATCGCTCAAATTGGCGTTACAACGTGCTGAAGATTTTGTGCGTAGCCCTGATGGGTGGATTGTGTATGAAGGGACTTATGGTTGTGGTAAAACCCATTTGGCGGTTGCCATTGGTAATGCGCGCTTAGAACAATATGGCGACCAAGTCTTATTTATTACAGCCCCTGATTTATTAGATTACTTACGGACAACCTATAGTCCGAATGCTGAAATATCTTATGACGAAAGTTTTGACAGAATCCGCAACGTGCCTTTACTCATTTTAGATGATTTGGGTGTTGAGAACCCCAGCGGGTGGGCAAAAGAGAAACTCTTTCAATTATTAAACTCGCGCTATGTAAAATCCTTGCCAACAGTTATTACAACCAATACCCCATTAGATGAACTCGACCCCCGTATCAGCAGTCGGATGATGCAAGGAGATGTGGTGAAGCATATCAAGATTCACGCGCCTGACTTCCGTGCATTGACGCGCCCTGATGATGAAGATAAGAGCTTTTCTAAATTACATTTCTATAGAAATATGCGTTTTCAGACCTTCTCTACAGAGAGTGCCTTTCCTGAAGAAGAATCGAATCTGAACCGTGCGATTGAAGTTGCATATAGTTATGCTACAGACCCTAAGGGATGGCTCTATATCATGGGCGACTTTGGCTCTGGGAAAACCCATCTGGCGGCATCAATCGCGAATGAACTACATGAACAGGGTAAACAGGTGATGTTTACAACTGTGCCGGACTTATTGGATTATTTGCGATTGACCTTCGACCCGAAAACCAATGTTCGTTTTGATAAACGCTTTCATGAGATTGTGAATGTGCCGATTTTGATATTAGATGATTTACGGTTGGCGAGTGCGACAGCATGGGCGCAAGAAAAACTGTTCCAGATGATTGACCATCGCTATGTAGCTAAAATGCCGACTGTTATTACATCTTCAGAAACGATGGAAAGCACAGACCCGCGCTTAGCTACACGTCTGATGGATAGGCGGATATGTTTTCCATTTGCATTTAAAGCACGGAGTTATGTCAAGCGGATAGGTAAAAGTTTATAGAGATGCTACAGACACGTTTAACGATTACACCTTATGAGCGGCGACACCGTAATGCCTTGCTCAACTTAACTTATTATAGTCAGTGGACGCATAAGCACCTTGATTGGTACAAGGCTGGGCAATGGATTGACCGTGAGGATGGCTATATTTATCTGGCGTGGGATGACGATAAGCTGGTTGGTTATATTGGTTTATCGATGCCCCTGAATGGTGCGTCTTGGGTACGTTTACTTGGTGTACATGATGATGTATCGCCACTTCCTGTCATAAAGGAATTATGGCAGGCGGCAGAAACACAGGGACGTGATATTGGTGTGGACAAATTTGCAGTGCTAATGGTCACAAATTGGCTGAAACCTTATATCCGTGACCTTGATTTCGACTATTTGGAAGATATTATTACATTGAATCGAGTGGGGCATATATTGCCAGAGCCACCTAAATCACTTGTTAAAATCTACTCTGCGAATTCTGAAGATTTGTCTGTGATTACACAAGTTGACCAACAGGCTTTTTCACCCCCGTGGCAAATGACAGCGCATGATTTATGGCAGGCATTTCGTATTTCTGCGAGTGCGACTGTTGCGACATTAGATGATACGATTGTTGGTTATCAAATTAGTACCCGCCACCGTGCTACAGGGCATTTGGCACGCTTAGCTGTTGCGCCTAATCAGCAGGGAAAGCGCATTGGATCGATGTTGCTTTACGATTTATTGAGTAAGCTTGATAAACGCGGCATCACATCGATTACGGTAAATACACAGGAAAGCAATATCTCATCACTCAGATTGTATCAACATTATGGATTCTTCCGTAATGGCTTCGACCTCGGCGTATGGCTGAAAAATTAACAACCACTTAGCGACTTCTGACAGACAAAGGTATTAACAATGACTGTAATCTATAACGAAGATGATGGTAATTTAAATATGTTGAGTGGTAAGACCATCGGTGTTATTGGTTATGGAAATCTGGGGCGACCGATTGTTCATAATTTGCGTGATACGGGGGTAAAGTTGCTGATTGGTGTACGCAACGATGAAACACGAACCCATGCGCTAAATGATGGATTCCAACCTGAAGATATTGCTGAGATTATTCCCAAATGTCACATCTTATTATTGCTTCTGCCAGATGAAGTTCTTCCCGAAGTTTACATTAACCAAGTATCTCCTTCATTACGGCGTGGGCATTTGCTTATCTTTGCCAGTGGTTATAATGTTGCTTTTGGTTTTATCGAACCCCCACCTTTTGTTGATGTCGGCATGATTGCTCCGCGTACAATTGGTGCGGCAGTGCGCTCACGATATTTGGACGGACGTGGATTTTATAGCTTTGTGGGCGTTGGGCAAGATGCGACAGGGACAGCTTGGGATTCTGTTTTGGCATTATCCAAGGCGATTGGCTCATTACGAGCGGGTGCAATCGAAGTCACAATGGAACAAGAAGCCGAGCTTGACCTATTTGTACAACAAGCGATTTTACCTGCTTTTCATCATATTATGACCACTGCTGCCAATGTGCTCTTGGAACAAGGATATCCACCAGAAGCCGCTATGATGGATTTATATATATCAGGTGAGTTTACTGATTATTTATCGCGCGCTTCCCAACGGGGGTTGCTCCATGCTTTACAATTATCATCATTGACAGGGCAATATGGTATATTTAGTCGTTTGGAACGCTTTAAAGAATTGAAACTAGAGCGCCTGATGGAAGTGACATTGGAAGAAATCCGCAACGGAGATTTCTCTAAAGAATGGTCACAAGAATATGAAGATGGGTATCCACGCCTTACCACCCTCATTCGGTCTCAAGAAAAACTTGAATTATGGGAACTAGAACAACAGACCATTGATTTAATTCGGGGTCTATAGCTTCATGATATAGCCTTACAGCAATCAGGATATACGGTAGAATAGGTGGACGTATTCATTAAAGGACTAATCTATCTTGCTGAACAATATTAAAGCGATAATCTCTGATATGGATGGTGTGCTATGGCGTGGCATGGAACCACTCCCAGGGCTGATTCCATTATTCGATCACCTTCAATCGACACATTTACCCTTTATATTAGCCACAAACAATAGCCGCAAAACCCCTGATGATTATATTCATAAACTCGCTAGTTTAGGGGTACACAATATTGAAACGCATCATATTGTCACCAGCGGTACAGCTACTGTAAACTATCTTCAAACAAAATACCCCGCAGGTACAAAATTATATGTTGTGGGTGGGGATGGGTTTAAGCAACTTTTGGTACAAGCAGGTTTCATCCTCGTTGAAGACGATGCTGAAGTCGTTGTCTGTGGTATTGATTTTGATTTGACCTATAACAAAATGCGGACTGCAACCTTAAATATTCGGGCTGGGGCTGATTTTGTGGGTACAAACCCCGATAGCTCCTTTCCATCTCCAGAAGGACTTGTCCCCGGTGCAGGTAGTATTTTAGCTCTTATCGAATCTGCATCAGATGTATCACCCATCGTAATCGGTAAGCCTCAACGGGGTATGTTTGATTCAGCTTTGCGAACACTCGGTACAGACCCCTCCGAAACACTCATGATAGGTGACCGCATCGGGACAGATATTCAAGGCGCACAAGCACTCGGTATCCAAACTGCACTGGTCATGACAGGTGTTGAAACAGAAGACAGCATCCAGAAAAGTGATATTCAACCCACCTATATTTTTGCTGGATTGCCTGAATTGATTGATGCGCTAAAAGGTTAAAATCAACTTTCCATTCTAATAGAACCAAATCAAGGAAGTGGCAAACTGGTTGATAGTTTACTTGGGGATGGCTTATCGTCTAGTTAACAAATGACATTATTCACTATCAAGAAACAACTCTGAACTTCGATAATGGGGGTATAGTTGTTCGCTGAGAAGAAAGATGTGTCGTGATGTTTTCCAAACGATTATTTGTCCCTATTATGCTGACATGTATTTTTTTCCTGAGTGGTGTGAATGTGAGTGGGCAAAGTGATGGCAAAGCCTATGCTGTCTTATTCTTTAGCCCGACCTGTCCACATTGCCATCAGCTAATTATTGAAGATTTACCGCCAATCCGTGAACAATTTGGTGATAATCTTGTGGTGTTTATGGTTGATGTATCTACTGATAATGGTCAGATGATGGCACAGTCCGCCTATGAATACTACAATATTCCGCGTGAAAATTGGGTTGTGCCAATGATGATTGTCGATGAGCAAGTCCTTATCGGTGGCGCACAAATCCCGACCAAACTGCCCATTATCACTTCAACAGGTTTAGAAAATGGGGGTATACCGATTCCGATGTTCCCCTTGATGCAGGTTGCTTATGATAGTTGGTTGTCTCAAACCCAATCTACTCAAGCCTTAGAAGCTAATGAACCGATATTAGATGATTCTCCAATAGTTGAAACGTCTAGCCCGATTTCAACGATTATTCAAAAAGATCCTATTGCCAGTATGATAACGCTTGGTATTTTGTTTGGTTTGCTTATCAGTGGTATCGGTTTGTTTGTGATGCGTAGGCGGGGCTTCCCTGTGTTTATACCTGAGTTGATGATTATTGGGGTTACAGCCCTTGTCTTTTTATTAGCTCTGACGATTATTTTGTCAGACTATACCGATATGTTGGTACTCGTTATCATTGCTATAACATTTATGGGGATGATGCTGGCGAGTGCATTGGCTGTATATGGTCAACGTGTGTTACCAGCTGTTGCGGTTTTGACTGTAGTCGGATTCACCATCTCTTTGTATATGGCACATATCGAACTTACAGCAAATCCTGCTGTTTGTGGTCTGATTGGTGATTGTAATGCTGTTCAACAGAGTGATTATGCTTTCATTATGGGTATCCCGATTGGTGTGATTGGTGTGTTGGGATATGTCCTGATGTTTGTGATAAGTCTTATAATTCGATTTGTGCCAGAACGCTATCGGGCGACATTTGTCACCTTATTACAAGGGCTTGTTGTTGGGGCAGTTATATTTACTATTTATCTGACTTTCCTCGAGCCCTTTGTCATTGGGGCTGTTTGTGCATGGTGCTTACTATCATCACTGGTGATCTTAAATCTGATGTGGTTAGTATTGCCAATCATTCAAACAGAAGACCATAACGATGTACTTTATATGATGTGTCAATCCATTTAGATGATGATGAAGTGGGTAGTGAGAAGATGCACTACCCATTTTGTTATTCTTTGTCATCCATCAATGCTTGCAAGATATCTATCAATTCAGGGGTGTCTTCTGCATCTTTGAAGTCAGCGATGCGTTCATAGACCTCATATGCACCAAGGAAGAAATCATTCGGTAATCCAGCAATTTCAAAGGTATCCGCAATTTCTTGCATCTCACCAGCAAAACGCCATGCTTTAGCTGTCACACCACGCACTCGATTTTGAGTCTGCTCAACTGATTCTGGGTCACGTCTTGCCCATTCATTATCGAGGTCATCACGCACACCTAGTTTTTCTGCTGTCGCTTGGATGGCACATAATAGGGCAGTAAACCCTTTGGTCTGTGCAGCGAATACCATCTTGAGGGCTGATGCGCGTCCAATTTCATCACCAATTACAATCGCATCAGTGACTGAACCATCGAATAATGCAGAAACTCGATCAGCAGATTTTCCTGATAGATAAAAACGGGTTGTATTGGCTTTCCATGCAGGAGGTCCGATGATACTCCCATCAACAAAATCAATACCTGCGTGTGTTAATTTTTCACCAATCGCTTGAGATTTCTTTGGCGAAATTGCATTGCCATCACAATATAGACCTGTGAAGCCTGCGTCTATGACCTGTTGGGCGACATCTTCTGCTGCATGAGGTGGACAGACACATAAGATAATCTCACAAGTTGAACAAAGTTCGTCTAATGTCTCTACTTCGAGAAGTCCTTGTTCGTTGGCACGTTGACGCGAATCTTCACTGCGCCCTGCTGAGACCCAATAGACATCATGCCCTGCTGATTTTGCACTTGCCGCAATTGAAATTCCCATTGCCCCAGTGTGTAAAATACCGACCTTTGTCATGATGCTCTCCTAAATCCCCATTTTTTCGTCAGAATATAATATCTCTTCAAATTGTTCATATGTTTCTGAGGTATCCCCAAATACATAATCGGGACGGGTCACGATAATATCTGTACCACCAAGTGCGCGAAGATGTTGCATGGTTTTATGAATGAGATTGGATGGAACAAGCAAGTTTGTCTCAAACCATTTATCAGTCATACTCGCTGGGCTGGCAACTTCGACGACGCCCGGTCCTTTTGTACCACTGAGTGCGGGGTTAGCAAGGATACGCTGTTGTACATCCTCAACTGATTGTCCGATGATGTTGGCACGTAGGGATACAAATTTACGGGCGCGCTTATTCGCCTCGATGAGCTCAATCATTTCTCTCAGGGTTTCTAGTTTTTGAGGTGAAGCACGTAAGGTGCGTTTATTACCAATCAAGACTGCCTCAGATTTAATGATGACACCACCATCAATTGGGCGTAGATGATTTTCGCGAATGGTTGTGCCTGTCTCGGACAAGTCCGAAATCATGTCAGCATAATCCATACGGGGAGCGGCTTCCATTGCACCATCTGCATGAACCAACAAAAAGTTTGGTATCCCTTGTCGATAGAGATATGACTTGGTGAGGTTGCTATATTTGGTAGCAATGCGTAATTGTTTGCCCATTGCTTGTTGACGTAAGCTCAAATCGGCGAGGTCGGCGATTGATGTGACATCAATCCATGAATCAGGAACTGCGAGTAAAAGCTCACATTTACCGAACCCGAGTCTATCTATTACCATCACATCATCAGATTCTTCTGCATATTCTGCGAAAATATCCAAGCCTGTGATGCCAATATCAACACGCCCTTCATTGACTTTACCGAAAATGTCCGTCGGACGTTGATAGACAATCTCACATTTGGGTAAGCTCGGAATTGTCGCTGTGTATTGGCGTTTATTGGGTTTATAGATATGGAGTCCAGCCCGACCTAAAAAATCGGCTGAACTGTCACCAAGTGACCCTTTGCTGGGTAGGGCAATGATTAAATTATCATCAGGTGTGTTGTTATACATCCTTGGCTAACAACCCTTCTACTGTTTGTTGGATGTTATCATAAGCGATTGTTTCTTCTGTATGTTGACGCATATCCCGTACAACAGCTTGTTGGGCTTCGCGTTCAGTTTGACCGATAATCATGACGATGGTTGCATTGCGTTTATCCGCATGTTTTAAGCTTTTCTTTAGATTACGTGTGTCGATGCTAACCTCAACAATGTGATTATGGTCTCTTAATGTATTGGCGATGGACAGTGCATAAGGGAATTCATCATTGGCTAGCGGGATAATATACACATCAGGGTGATTTTGTGTGTCCACACCTTCACGATTCATCACACGGGTGATGCGTTCAATCCCATATGCAAAACCTAAAGCAGGGGTCGGTGTGTTACCACCCAGCACTGTGACGAGATTGTCATAACGTCCACCACCACAAAGTTGAATATCTTCTTCGCCATCAGATGGGTAATGCACTTCAAACATCAAACCCGTGTAATAGTGCAAGCCACGATTCATGCCTAAATCAAGTTCAACTTCACCCTGTAATTCACCATACCATGACAGCGTATCCAGTAATTTTTCAATTTCGGCTATGGCATCAGGGCTTAAGTCATATTGTGTGATGAGGTTACGGGCTTCTGCTAAGACTTGTTGAGGTGTTCCAACAAGCTCACTTAGCTTCTGCATATAATCTAAGGCAATCCGTAACTTGGGTCCTTGTTCATCTTCACGAATTTTATGTAAGAGACGGTCAATGACATCACTTTCGTCACGGTTGGTCTCGATTTGAATATTTAGGCTATGCAAGAATTCTGTTACGGCTTGATGGGCTTCTTCTTTGCTCATTTCGCGTAATATCCGAAGCAGATTTTGACCCTGATTATCTTCTTCTGCTTGGTCTTGGATGCTATCGGCTGTGAATTCCAAATCGGGGAAAATCTCACGTAGCGACTCAATGACATAGTCTAGCCCGCGCTTACGGATATTTTCCATATTACGCAATAAGAAATTGAGGAGTTGCTGACGTAAACCGAGTTTATGCAAGAAGCCTTCAAGAATATCAGTATGTCCGATGACAAGTTTATAGCGGATGATACCCAATTTTTCTAATCCAGAACATGCGAGATATAGCATCTCTGCATCAGCAATTGTTCCTTCAGCACCGAGCATCTCAGCCCCTGTCATTGTGAATTGCCGATAACGGTCTTGTTGGGGTTTTTCATAACGAAAGACAGGTCCTGTGTACTGCACCCGTATCGGAAGTGGGTCATCTTGCATCTTATCAACATAGGCTCTCAGGATAGATGCGGTGACCTCAGGACGGAGTGCAATACGGCGACTCTTAAAATTAAATTCATAGAGGCGTGATGCAATATCTTCCCCTGATTTACGGAGATAAAGTTCTGTATTTTCAATAATCGGCAGGTCAATGGCTGTATAACCAGAGAGTCGCAAATGTGTTTCGAGTAAGTCTTGGATGTGACGCTGTGTGGCATATTCTGTGCTAAAGACATCACGCATCCCACGCAAGGCATGAATTTTGTTTGCGGACGGCATAAGTATTTAAGTTTTTCTCCATATGGTGATGAAACATCTATAGGTCAAAAGCGTACCATGCAATCGTGAAATCGGGTAGTGTAGTGACTTTAGGGAATCATTAAATTTAATGGGTGCTGACTGTCATATCGATCGTATAATCTTCTAACTCATCATAGACAAACATCAGTAAATGCTTCCCCTCAAGCTGAATTGCATCGATTATCTCTTTATCAAGTGGCTGAAATAATGAGACACTTAAGGTTGTCATTGTCTTATCTTGTGTGATTTTCCACGTTGCCCCAACAAATCCATCAATTAAGACTGTACCCAATACCCGTGCGGCTGATAAAAACACATACTTACGATCATCATCAGCGATAATGCGATTACGATCTTTATGCGAGACAAGCAAATTATCATAATCTGGTACAAAGCGAATTGGGGATGGCGTGTCTTCATTCAGAATTGGCATATCAGGCAAATCAAGTAACTCCTTACCATCTTCACTTTGATAAACGACTAAGGTGTTTTTCATTGGCGTGATGACTTTTGTTAAGCTGGGTATCCCAACCCACGCTTGAAAATCCATGATGCTGGCAGGACCAAATGCAGATAAATAGCGGTGTAGCAAGTTTTCTAGTGTTGATGGGTTCGTGTGACCAAGCCATAATTCAGTGGTCGTATATTCTGCGCGAGTGCCTGTTCCCCATGTTCCACTGGGTGGTACTTGGACCAAGGCTAAATAATTACGAACTGCATATGCCATTGCATCGCCATCTTGCTCAGGTTCAACTTCAAGTAATTTGGCTTTAATTTCGCCTGTTGTACGCGGTTGCTCCTCAATAAAGGGCTTGGCAACCTGTATCAACTTTTCAATATCTAATCCTTTAGCCCGTTTGCCGTGAAATGCTTTGAGTGCGCGTGTGAGGGCAGGCTGGAGGACAGGTTGATAGCTTTGATGATCGTCTGCCGTCATTAAATGGAGTGTCGAACGCATTAGTGGCGCGCGGACAACCTGTTTGCTTTCCATTAACTGTGTCAGGTCATTATGCTGAAAATCTGCTAATCGTGTCCATAAACCGATATATGGAGGATTCGGTATCTGTGATTGTAGCCCAATCAATTTTTCAATGGCTTCTATCGATTGGATAGCTTGGCGTTCAAGTAAAAGTTGGCGGGCTAATAATGTACGATTGAGTTGTTTGAGTGTCAGTGTTTGTATTGTCATGAGTTCAGTATATTCATTCTTATAATAAATTATTGGATTAGCTTACCTCGAATTGCCCAAGCACGGGTTACCATGTAGATTAATCCATCTGCCTGTGTGGGAACAGATGCTTGTAAGTGTTCTTTGAGTTCCTCTTGCTTATCTTGAGATAAGGATTTTAGATAAGCTGGAGCGGGGAAATTACCAATATTTAAGAGTTTCCAGTAGGCTTCGAAGGTATCAAAGTCGGCTGGAACACTAAGAGACGCTAACTCGATGTCTTTTAGATTACAGGACTCAAATAATGCTTTAAGATTATCAGGCTGGCAAATCGGGAAGCGAATCCCTTCGTCGTATTGGGATGCACTGGTATCCAATACTACTGCACTTGACCAGAAATACCGTAGCCATTCCATTTTATCAGCATAATCCCATACATAAATTGCAATTGTGCCGTCGGGTTTCAAGACACCTTGCATTTCATGAATGGCGGTTTCTGGATTGGGCATAAAGTTGAGTGCAAGTGCCGAAACAACATAATCAAAGTGGTTGCTATCAAATGGTATATCTTCCCCTGATCCCACTAGGAAAGTTGCATGTTTCGATTGTACCGATGTTTTAGCTTCACTGATAAAATCTGCTGATGGGTCAAGTCCATATATTAATT
The DNA here is from genome assembly GCA_964352825.1 of uncultured Anaerolineaceae bacterium. Taxonomy (GTDB): domain Bacteria; phylum Chloroflexota; class Anaerolineae; order Aggregatilineales; family Phototrophicaceae; genus UBA6055. Next base: position 5,793 of record CAYGTY010000002.1, on the reverse strand, counting down.
CTGGTGATGCGTGATGAACAATGGTTTTGGTTAGCGCTCCCGTTCCACATCCTACATCTAACCATAGTGCGTTATCAGAGGGTTGAAGCCATTTGATGAACTGCTTGGCAATTTGTTCACTCCACTTGCCCATATAGGCATTATAGAGGCTACCGCTAGACCAACTCTCCATTTTTTTATTATCGGACATCATCAGTTTCCTCTAATATAAGTGAAATAGGGCATCTTTCATATTATCTGCTAGCATTGTACTTTGGGCAAATTTGTTATCGGATCGCAAGAATTGACCCGTAGTATTAAGCGATAGTCAGTGAATAGGATAAATTATTATGCTTCGATATATCATTTTATCGTTATTTGTATTTACATCCCTGGCTTCTGTATGGGCGCAAGATATAGATGATATAGAAGACCAAACACCCCCTCAATTGACTTTATCAATCTCGATGTATCTATTGGTTGATGATATAGACAATCCTAATCTTGATGTTTCGACTGTGCGTACAGAAGACGGTTTACAGATAATTCTTGATAATATGAATATCATATGGGATCAGGCAAATATTGAACTTGAGTTGGGTTATGTTGGCTATCTCGAAGTCCCTGATGTAATCCTCAAAGATATTGGCGGCGGCGATTTTGGCACATTCTTTGAAGCAATAGGAGACGGCTCAATTCCGATTGATGATGTCTCACAGGTAAATGGTTTTTATGCCAAAGATATTGGCGGACCCAATGGGATTACCTTGAATAGCCAAGTATATTTTGTAAATGATGAACCAACAGTCAATGATGAGCGTGTCAGCAGTCATGAAGTTGGGCATATGTTGGGCTTACATCATGAGTTATTTGATAGTAGTCGATTGATGTATTCTGGCACAAATGGCACATTACTCAATGAGATTGAGATTACTGTCGCACGCTATTATGCGACGGGCTTCTTGCAAGGTGTAAGGCGTTAGTTGAGCAAGTCTTTAACAGTCATTTCTAAATTAACAGCTTGACCTGTATCGACATCATAAAGTTTAAAGTCGGCTTGAGGTAAGTCTAATGTGGCGCAAGTTCGTTGTAGATTATGCCGATTTCCACATAACGCTCCTGAGTTAAATATCCAACGATTTTTAAATTGAATTTTCATGGGGATATGGGTGTGACCTAATATCATAATATCTGCTGGCGATGTATCGAATAACTTCTGGCAAATGTCAGCAGAGGTGTTTGGGAAAATGTGAAAGGTATCGTTCCACGGGGTGGCATGAGTGAGTCTGATTTGTTTGTTTGCCCAATTAAAGCTACAAATCATAGGTAATGACCGAACATAATTGGCTCTATAGGCGTTAATTTGGTCATAAAATTCATCATCGTATTCTGCTAAATAGTCTTGATTCACTTGTTCTTGAAAGGATTCTCTATCATGGTTACCGCGAACACATATGATATTGTTGGCTCGAATACAATCAATAACAGCCTCACCATCCCAACCGCCATCAACTAAATCGCCTGCACAGATGATTTGACTGACACTGAGCGATTCAAATAATGCGATAGCCAGCTTTAATGGCTCGATGTATCCATGAATGTCCGAAATAATTCCTATTTTCATATCATACCTTTATCCGTATAGAATACAAAAACCGCTAGACAGATGAAGTCAAACGGCTTTGTTTTAGATTCAGAAATGATAATAATTTAAATGGTTATGGCTTCTTCGTGTCTGTCTTGTGTGGATGCCGAGCCGAGAATGCGACGTAAACCAATGAGAACAAATCCTGCAACAACCGTTAAGATGGCGGCGAAGTGGACATGGGCTGGCATCTGACGAACACGTTTAACAACACCCAGTCGATTCCCCATCAATTCGCTATGAAGTTGATTGGCAAACTTGGTTGAGGGTTGAACTGGAATTAATGTTGTATTTAAAGATTGAATGACATCTATCAAGCCATCCACATCATCGCGTGGAACAGCCGATTTTCTAATAAGGGTTTCGATGTCATCATCATGCTGTAGTGCGACGGTGATGGCATCAAGTAGGTTCTGCATGTTGACATCTGACGATGAACTCATAGTGCTCTTATCCCTTGTTCCGTTTTTGACGAAGATTACTGGCTTGATGTTCTTGCATCTGTAATTCGTCACGTAACGATAATAATGTCCGATGATAGAGTGATTTAATTGCGCCTTCTGTACGCCCCATTATTTCACCGATTTCTGCATTCGACATTTGATCAATAAATTTGTGTAATATCAGTTGTTGACGGTCTTCTGGTAAGCGATAAATAGCTTCCATTAGACGTTCTTGCTCTTCTTGCTCTTCTGCCAAATAATCAGGTGCTTCTGATTTGAGCGAATGAGCAACATAATCATCGAGTGCAATAATCTTGCGTCGTCCTTGGTCACGATGCCAGTTCGCCACAAGATTATGGGCGATACGATATAACCATGCTTGGAAAGGCACACCCTTATCAACATAGTTGCCAATATGAGACATAGCACGGAAGAATACCCGAGCCGTTAAGTCCTCTGCGTCGTGCTGGTTACTGGTGCGATAATAGATGTAATTGTAAATCTTAGGCATATAGCGTTCATAAATCTCGCCAAATGCTTCTTTATCATCTTTCGCCAGTTGAACCAGTTCTTTATCGTCCAGTACTTTGTAATTTTTGCGTTTGCTGAATATATTTTTCATCATGTAGACTATAACCCACTCTTTGTCATTCGGTTACGCAAAAATCGTTATCTTAACTGATTTTTTACTATTCATTACTTGCGATTAAGTCTTTGACCGTATTGAGAGTCGGCATAGAGGACATCGTCCCATGTTGTGTACAGGCTAGTCCTGCTGTTGCTGATGCAAATTTGAGTGTCTTTTCTGCTGACCATCCCTTGAGTAAGCCCACACAATATGCACCTACATACGCATCACTTGCACCTGTTGTATCTACCACCTCTACCTTAAAAGCGGGTTGCACGACTTTTGACTGTCCATCATAGAAGATACTGCCGTCCTCCCCATTTGTCATTACAATAAGTTTGACCCCATGTTGGCGTAACTGTTGCGATAGGTCATCCAGATTATCTGTATCGGAATCGGTTAAGAGTTGCGCTTCGGCTATGTTCGGTATGATGACATCTACTAAGTGCAGATAGGTCAGCACAAACGAATCTGTTGTGAAGAATGGAGCAGGATTGAGGACTGTGGTTGCGCCTTTATCACGCCCAATCTGTAATGCGATTTGGACTAAGTGATGTGGGATTTCAAAGTTAACAAGCAGAACATCTTGATTGTTTATATTTTCTAGTGCTTTGCGAACCTCTGCTTCAGTGATTTTTTTACTGGCATCAGGTGCACCGATAAACCCTGGAACATTGTCTTTTACGATTATACCAACGATGCTGGTATTGGCGGTTTCGTGACGGGTCACATAGTCAATATTTACATCCTCAGTCTGCATCACAGATATTAATTCATTACCGAAGGCATCGTTTCCCACACAAGCAATGATAGATACCTCAGCATCTAAACGGGAAGCTGCCGTTGCCTGATTCAGTCCCTTGCCACCGGGAGAAAGGGTGACACGGTTGGCATGAACTGAACTGTTTTGTTGAACCCAGTCTGGAACATTAAAGATAATATCGGAGACCATTGCTCCAAGAACATAGATACGGGACACAGTCATTATCCTCATTTTATGAATTTCTGTAATGATTGCCATTGTATCATGAATCGGCTGTGAATCGGGGAAACATACCTCTATGAAGTAAAATAACCCCATGACATATCACGGGGTATTTTGTGTTCTATTGTTTAATTCCCACCATCAAGATCCCAAATGATTGTATCTGGTACATCAATATCGTCACCACCGCCATTAGCACGACTGTTATCGGTAACAGCTATTGTAGCGCCGTCAATATCCCAAATGATGCAATCTGGTACATCAGCATCGTCGGGAACATGACCACCATCTAAATCCCAGAGAATTGAATCAGGTGCATCATCGCCACCTTCACGGGTTGTATTCGTGTCGTTGACGGTCTCTCTATGAATAGGATTGTCATCTTTAGTGTCTTGTGCTTGGCTGGTCATGACACCTCCAACAAGTAAAATTGCCATGAGTGTGATGATTTGAAATTTTTTCTTGAACATTTGAATCTCCAATTTATTGATTGATAATCTGTTAAAGAACTAAATTCACTTTAATCGCCCATCGCTTATTAACCGCTTAAATATGAGGTGATTTAATACTATATGGATATTTTTATGAGATATTTATTTGTAGATTGTGAGATCATTCACTGATTAGCACTCTAAGCAGTAGAGTGCTAAAATATACCCTGAATGCTTTTATTATAGGATGTTCTGCATGGTCAATCAGCAATCCTTTAAAAACCAATCGACATTTTTGATTGTCTGGTTGGGACAATTTGTGTCTATAATCGGCTCGGGTTTAACGGGCTTTGCATTAGGTGTTACTTTATTTCAGCAAACAGGTAAAACCACAGACTTTATTTTGATTACGGCTTTTACACTCGTGCCGAGTATTTTACTATCTCCGCTTGCTGGTATTGTGATTGACCGCTATAACCGTCGAACGATTATGCTCTTTGCGGATATGGTTGCTGGTCTGAGTACCTTGCTGATTATTGCTCTTATTACCTCCAATCAATTAGAAATCTGGCATATCTACCTTGTGACGGTTATGAACGCATCTGCGAATACCTTCCAATTCCCAGCATATGCAGCCTTGATTGCTCAAGTTGTCCCGAAGGGTTATTTATCGCGTGCGAATGGGCTGGTGTCTTTGGGAGAGTCGATTTCAGGGATTGGTGCGCCATTGGTTGCAGGTTTTGTCGTTGTGACATTTGGCTTAGGGGCAGTGCTACTCATTGATGTTGTCACTTTCCTGTTTGCTGTTAGCACCTTACTATTCATCCGAGTACCTGATGTGGAATCGACTGAAAAAGAAAAACTCGAACCCATGAGCATGTTGCGCGGCGTGAAAACGGGTTGGTCGTTCATTATTCAACGGCAAGGATTGCGCGCGTTACTCTTATTTACAGTTGTACTGGGTATTATTGCTGCGCCTGAGTTACTTTTAACACCACTGGTATTGTCATTTGCGACAGAGGCTGAGTTAGGGCTGGTTTTGGGGGCAGGTGGCTTGGGCTACTTAGTTGGGAGTTTATTGATAACAGCATGGGGTGGACCGCGACAACTGATTTTAAGTATTGTAGGGATTGAGTTTATTACAGGCATCGCAACGGTAACGATTGCTTATAAAGCCTCCATTCCCCTGATTATGGTCGCCGTATTTGTCCACTATTTCACCTTTGCTTTTAGTGCGACTGCTAGCACGACGCTATGGCAACGCAAAGTGCCTATGAATCTGCATGGACGGGTATTTACATTACGGCGCATGATTAATCGGCTTAGTTTGCCTCTTGTGTTGATATTAGCTGGTCCGCTAGTCGATAATATCTTTGAACCCTTTATGCAGTCTGGTAGTGATATCGCTAATCAAATTGGGACAGTGATTGGCACAGGTGATGGACGGGGGATTGCATTAGTGATGATTATCTCTGGCACAATGAATATTTTGCTTGCGATTATTGCGATGACCTACACACCCCTACGCCAATTAGAAACGAACTTACCCGATGCTAATTAGTCTGGTGATAGCTGAATAGCCCGAAAATCTTCTCGATTTAACTCAGAATCCCATGTGTCGGTTGCCGTTAATATTGCGCCTAAACGTCCAATTTCATCGGATGACTTGGCAGCTGCCCCGT
>CAYGTY010000001.1:61065-86878 GCA_964352825.1 uncultured Anaerolineaceae bacterium | reverse complement strand
GCAGGTGCAGGCGACTAAACTACCTAACCTCTCCAATCCTAAGCAGTGGTATACTTGGTGTATCACTACTTTTTGATTAACTAATGTATGGATTCTCGATTAATTTGACTCGTATCTGCCAATCTTCAGGATATTTTTCATATATATATCCATCAATATATGGTTGCCACTCAAAGTGATCGTCTATCCAATATCTTGTTGAAGTAAGAGGGTGTGGTCTAAACTCTGTAGAATCAAATCGAGCTTGAGAGATGTCTTTTACATCTTTAAAGTTACACGCTTGAATAGAAACATTCTTAAAATTCGCTCCCCACACGCTAGATTCTTGGAATACCCATTCACGCATATTGCTATTTTCAAAGTCTGCTTCATGTAGCATTGCTCTATGGAAGTTCACATAACTTATAACAACACTCGATGTGGCGATATTTGTAATCACAGCATGCCATAAAACTGCTCGTTCAAAGTTTGTCATGTCTAAATTAGCATGATTCAAATTTGCTTCGTAGAGATCTGCTTCAGTAAAATCAGCTTTATTTAGCTTACTATATTGTAGATTTGCCTTACTTAATTTTGCCTTACTTAAATTTGCTCCCATCAGATTTGCTTCATCAAGATTAGCAAAATTCAGAACAGCACCCTCTAAATTTGCTACAGAAAGATTAGCCCCTGACCACTTTGCTTGAGGAGCAAAAATACCTTTTAATATACCATCATCGCCACTTAACCAACCTTCATACCGTATTCTATCAATAGCACTAACAGCAACATCTTGCGATTGACTGGTAACTTGCCAAAGCAGTTCTTTTTTTAAACGCTTCTCATCCACCTTACCCTGTCGCCATTGTTCTAAATAATAAATTCCAGTAATAGTAATACCAATTCCAACAAACTCTGGGAGTAGTGACTCAACTAATCCAGATAAATCATTGATTGAAAAACCAATAGCAAATCCGATAAATATGCCTGTAATCATTGGGGGTACAATATAAAGTGAAGCATATTCACGCCAAACACATTTAACAGTATCCCAGCCTGTTTTGTTTTTACACTCTTCCATAATCTCTCGCTTTCAAACTACTTCAGCACCACCAGATTATTACGATGTAGTACCGCATCCCCGTAGCTATAGCCCAGCGTATCGACAATTTCGTTTGACTTTTTACCACAGAGTTTTTTGAGGTCATCACTATTATAGTTGGTCAGCCCGTGTGCGATTTCCCGTCCATCAGGTGACAAGACAGCTAGCGTTGCACCCCGTTCAAAATTACCATCAACTTGACGAATCCCGACAGGTAATAAACTCGCGCCACCACGCATGAGGACTTTTTCCGCGCCCGCATCCACGATGACAGACCCTTGTGTGCGGTCAGTGATTAACCAGCGTTTTCGGCTTTCAGGAGAATCGGTCGCAGGTAAAATATGCGTGCCAATTAATTCACCAGCGACAAGGCGCGTAATCACATTCGGTTCGCTACCACTGGCAATCACGGTTTTGACACCACTACGGGCGGCTGTTTGTGCGGCTTGAATTTTGGTGAACATCCCCCCCGTTCCCATGCTTGTACCTGTTCCACCTGCTAACTCAAATAAATCATCAGAAATATGTTCGATGGTTTGAATCAACGCCGCTTGCGGATTTTTGCGTGGGTCATCGGTAAATACCCCCGGTTGGTCAGTCAATATAATCAGCAAATCAGCATCTAATACACTGGCAACCATCGCCGATAAATTATCATTATCACCCACTCGTATTTCTTCTGTCGCAATTGTGTCATTCTCATTGATAATCGGGATAATGCGATGCTCAATCAAAGTCGTCAAGGTATCCCGCGCATTCAAATAGCGGACGCGGTGGCTAAGATCATCACGGGTTAGTAGAATTTGAGCGACGATAATCTCAAAAATATCAAAGAGGTCTTTATAAATTCGCATCAGTCGGCTTTGCCCCACTGCCGATAACATCTGCTTGGCTGGGACTGATTTACCGAGGTCGGGGAAATTGAGGCGTTCTCGTCCAGCCGTTTGTGCGCCCGAAGACACCACAATCACCTCATGACCATCGGCATGAAGTTTGGCAACTTGCTGGACAAGTTCTAACATCCGTTGGCGTTTCAGATAAGTTGTGCCTTGTGTCAAAACACTTGTACCAAATTTAATGACAATCCGTTGCATGTCTGTTCCTAGTGTGTCGATAGTTGCTCAGAAACAAATTGTATGGGAGTATGGGATGAGATGGTAGATAAAATGAGGACAACTATGAAATTCATACCATTTCTGATATTCAGCCTATTGATGAGCAGTATTGTTTATGCACAAGATACAGGGGGAACAATGGAGCAAAAGACACTCGCACATGATAACCGTGAGCGAAATTATCTGGTGTATACACCCACAGATTATGACGCAAACCAAGATTATACCCTCTTACTCGCCCTACATCCTGCCAGCACAACCGCGCAACAAATGGCAGATATGACCCAATTCAACACACTAGCTGATACAAATAATATTGTGATGGTTTTCCCTGATTCAGTGGGAGGGCGCTGGAATTCATCAAATCTACTAGATATTGACGACATCGGGTTTATCTCAGTATTGCTCGATACACTCATAACCGATTATGCAATTGACGCATCACAAGTCTACGTCTTGGGATATTCTAACGGGGGCTTGATGACTCACAAATTACGGTGTGTGATGGCAGACCGAATCACGGGGATGATTAGTTATGCCGCACCGATGACCTTTGCGATTGCGAATGACTGTCAATCCACAAACCCCGTTTCTGCATTGGTCATTCACGGCACATCCGATGAGGTTTTCCCCTACTCAGGACAAGCTGGATATAGCGATGGACGCATCACTGGCACATTCTCCGCAGACCAAACCATCGGCTTTTTGGCAGGCTTGAATGGCTGTCGGACTCAATCAGAAGGCGCGGATATATCTGACGAAAACGCCCGTAATCGTGTATTTTTAACAGGCTATCCCTGTGACAATACAATAAGTGAACTTTATACAATTGCAGGTTTAGGTCACTTTGGATGGGCTGGCACATTACCCCTCAAATTAGATAGCAAAACCGTCACACTGAATGAAGCGATTTTTCAGTTTATCAACAAAGTCAGAGGTTTATCATGAGTGACCATGACATTCGCTTAGAACGCGCTCGACAATCACTAGAGGGTCTGTCTGTTGCCGATGCACTAGGTGGATTTGGAGAATTCTGGCGAGGGAATTTCTCGACATATATTAAAAACCGTCAACCACCAACTGAACAGTGGAGGTTTACTGATGACACCCTCATGGCATTATCCATCTTTTCAATTTTGCGACAATTTAGAGAAGTCGGGCAAGACGAATTAGCAGACAGCTTTATCACACATTACGATAAAGAACGAGGTTATGGTTATGGAGCAATGAAAGTCTTGGACCAGTTAGTAACAGGTCAAGGTAACTGGCGGGAGGCATTTGGTAGCATGTTTGGCGGTACAGGCTCATATGGTAATGGCGGTGCAATGCGAGTCGCGCCTTTGGGAGCATATTTTGCTGACGATATAGATGCCCTTATTGAAAACGCTAGACTATCTGCTGAAATAACACATTCTCATCCAGAAGGTATCGCAGGAGCTATTGCAGCTGCTGTTGCGTCGGGTATCGCTGTCCGCTATCGGGGCAAAGACAAACCCAGTATCTCAGAATTTGTCGATGCGATTTTGCCACATATTCCCGAGAGTGAAGTCAGAGATAATTGCGCCAAAGTCAAAACTGTCCCAGCTGATATGCCGATAGATGATGTTGTGATGATTTTGGGCAATGGTCGCCATGTATCAGCAATGGACAATGTACCGCTAACTTTATGGTGCGCGTCAAATTGGATGGATGATTTTGAAGAAGCCTTTTGGCAATGTGCATCGGCTGGTGGCGATGTCGATACGACTTGTGCGATTGTCGGTGGAATTATTGCCAGTCGTTCAACCCATAGCATTCCTGAAAAGTGGATTCAACACCGTGAGCCTTTGCCTGATTGGGCATTTGAGGAAGAAACTGTTATATAGATTGATAACCACAAAGGCGCAGAGGACACAGAGAGAAAAGAAAAATGAAAGAACTATCTAAAAATAGTCAGTATCACAAAATGTATCTTGATGGAGAACCAGTAGAGAATATATTTTACCTATTTTTTGAGGATACAAAATTACATCCTAATCAAATTGAAAGAGTATTTGAAGAAAATTTTAATATGCCTTCAGAAATGTTAGACCATGCTAGAAGGTTTACATTCGAAAGAATTGATGATAAATATCGAAAGCTACAACAAGAGCAAAATCTAAGCGAAGAAGATATATTCAAAATAGCTTATCTTGACTTAGGGCAACATAGACCATGGACTATTAGAATTTTGATGAAAGTATTTAACTTAAATATTTCTGAAGCAACAGGCATCGCTTGGACCACATTAGATAATTGGAAAGTTAAGCCTTAACTGCCTTTGTGTTCTCTGACCTCTGTAGTTATAAGCTTTAAAACAAATCTCATCAAATAGCAAATATAGATAATATGTGTACTTTAGCTCATACAGATACTGTACCTTAGTCAGTAATTTTTCAAAGACCCGTAAGTTACCTTAAAGTTATGATGTAATTTAGCTTACGAGGGACTGCTATCTACAAGCCTGACCGAAATTGGTTCATTCGAGCAACGGAAAACTTTGATGTTGAATTAACGGACACACGTCGTATCCAGTTGGCACTTAAGGGCGAGTTGCTTTATGAAAAATATTGTCGTTTGAATGGGAATGGTATCTGTGCAGAAAGTTTTGCTGAGTATCATATGTTGCGTGGCGAACACATTGTAGTAAGCGACTTCTTGAACTTCTTAAAAAATAGATTAACAACTCAAACCAATGCCCAAATTATCGAAATTACACAAGAGCTTATCCAGCAAGTTGAAGCCTTACTATTTGAGGCATCTATAGAGGCAATCTAGGGTTTTATATTAAGTAACCTCATCAAATGGCGAGAGGCGATTTTCGACAAGGTGTTTAATCTGGTCAACGGCATCCCATGCGTGTTTGCGGTCAGTGTCGGATAAATCGAGGTCGGCAAATTCATCTTCATCGAGGAGTAAGGTTTTCCCATCAGGATAGACAAAAACATCCAAAGCAAGGTCATCAGCGGAAACTTGATTTTGGCTAATGGTTGCAGGGCGTGTGATATTGCAGTACCAGCCTTTGAGCTTACCTGACTTGCCATCTTGCACACGGAAAATATTGTACCAGCGGTCACTATAAAACCACTCGGTAAACACATCCCCTTTGCATAATGCAATATAGCCGAGATCGCGGTCTGAAAATTGGAAAATCGCATCAACACAAATATATGTTTCGCCACGCTCACGAATCGTACCCGCATAGGAGAGTTCTTGATGCCCTGTTGCATCACATTTAATCACGGTAAAGTCTGTCACTAGGCACGTCCAACTGTATGAACCAGCAAGAGCAAGCCTTTACGAATCTGTATCATGGCGGTTTCATGTTCCATCACATTGCTGACCCCACGCGCAGGACCGAGTATGAGGGCTTCATCGGTAAGCGGGTATTTTAAGTCCGTGGTCGTAATTCCTTGCACCGTATCGCCCATCGGAATTAGCGAAATGGTGTCCCCTGCTTGTCCCTCAATTTGGTGTGTACCTGAGCTTAAAAGCCGAATCGACTGTTCCGCATCAACCACTTCGACATGAATAGACGCTAATTGAGGCAAAGACAGCAGATAGATATTGGCGAGGGTTTGGTCAAAGCGTCCACCCAGTGCGCCGATAATATAGATGGATTGAGCAGATTGTTGAATACACCATTCTAAAGCCAATTCGAGGTCAGTTTCGTCTTTTTCGGGAGGATAACGCTGTATATCTGCGCCTTGTGATTCAAATCCTGTGACTTGGTCTGCCGTCAAAGAATCCAAATCACCAATAATCGTCTGGGGGGTAAAGCCAAAGTCTTGAGCGATCAGTGCACCACCATCAGCACATACAATATAGGGAGATTCAAGCTCATCAAGAACACGCTGAACCATTGTGCCTTGCTGAGCTAAGCCATTTGCAAATAATAGAATGTGCATACTGCTAACCAACTAACGACTGCGCCGTCGCCAACGCTCCGTGACTTCAATATCTGTGATTTTGGCTTGTGTCAGGAAATCCCCAACCAAGCGTGAAAAAGGTTCATATTCCAACATCGGGAAGTGACGCACCCCATTCAGTGGGATAGCAACCAATTCGTCATCATTATCAATAGTCAGATAATCCCATACATCTTCGTTGGGAGCAGGAATAATAGGGTCATCACTGCCATGTACAATTACAGCAGGAGACTTCACCAAGCGCAGTGTATCTAACATCTCACCAGCATCAAACTTGGTTGCACTCCCAATTAACGCCTTGCCATCTGTTTTATCGACATGAACCTTTAATTTGTCATAGGTTGATTCATTACGTTTAAAACTTTTGCCAAGGAGTGCATCGGCTGAATTATTACGAAAAATCGCTTGAAGTGGGTTTTTGCCACTACTGCGAACAGGCACAGCGGACTGTAGCGCATCATTGCCTGTTGTTTCTGCCGCCCGTGATAAAAAGTCAGAGCGATCTGTACCGCCCATACGAGGGATTGTCGGAAGTTCGTTAAACGATTGGGGTGGGCGGTTCGCAACTGTTTTCTCTTGATTGGGGCTAGGTGGGGTCAATAATACCCGCTTCCCTGCTGGGTTACGTGTATCAAGGTCACCGGGGTTAAATAAGGGTGCACTCACCGCCATCATCCGCGCAACACGCTCAGGGTTTTCCTTCGCAAATTGAATTAACACCATTGCACCTAAGCCATGCCCAATCAATGCGGCTTTGGGCAGACCCATCTGTTTCATAAATTCGTCTAAGAGCTTGACTTGATGCTCAAAAGCATATTTATCTGGATTCTTTGCAGAATCTCCAAAGCCAAATAAATCTAGCGCATAGACACGATATTTTAGGTGAAGCTGTTGCATTAATGGTACCCAATATTGCCAAGCACCAATCCATCCATGTATCAATACAACAGGACGACCTCGTCCTAGAACCTCGTAATGTACGAGGTCACCTCCAATTGTAATGGCGCTCATACCCGTTATCTTTCACAGTTCATTATTGTCTATCAATGTCTTGCAATATTTCACCAATTCGCCGTGTGAGTTCATCAGGGGCAAATGGTTTGAGAATATAGGCAACTGCGCCGACATCCAATCCAGTTGAGACCTCTTCATCTTGTCCTTTTGCAGACAAAAACACTACGGGAATATCTTTAACCTCATCAATTTCTTTTAAGGCTTTACAGGCTTCGTACCCCGTCATTTTTGGCATACGAACATCCATCATAATCAAATCTGGCTTAATTTTTGGTGCGAGTTCAACTGCCTCTGCACCGTTTGATGCCTGCGTAATTTTATGACCAGCAAATTGTAGAGTAAACGCAATTAACTCGCGAATATCGCGCTCATCTTCTGCCACCAAAATATTTGCCATCTTAGTCTCCCGTATCCAACTGTGGAATTTCCATTGTTTCAGTAATGAAGGAAGGTTGTTCAACGGGTAACTCAACATAGAACGTTGTACCCTTTTCAACCTCTGACTCGAACCAAACATCACCACTATGCAATGTTACAAGTTCGCGTACAAGTGATAGCCCTAAGCCCGTTCCAGCGACATCTAGCTCAAGTGCATGATCGTCATAACGTTCAAAGCGTCGCCAGACTGCCTCACGGAATTCATCAGGTATACCAACACCCGTATCGGCAATGGTTATAAGAATATTACGTCCACCAGATTGAAGTGCAACAGTAACATCAATCTTACCATTGGGGCGAGTGTAATTAAAGGCGTTCTCAATCAGATTCGAGAAAATCTTAATGAGCTTTTCGCGGTCAGCACGTATCGCTGGCACATTATTTGCAATCACAATACTGGTTATGATGTTCTTATGAGCATTGTTTGCGCGTCCCGCAATCTTATTAAACTCACTGGGGACAAAGTCTTTTAGTTCCACCAATTGCATCGCCAACCGCTCTAGTTGCGAGTCAATTTTCGCGATATTCAAGACATCGTTCACTAAGATTGTCAACCGTTCGACATTCTCTTTGATTGTATTGAGCATCTCCGTTTGCGAGTCATTCAAATTGCCTGCCGCCCCCATCAAGAGCAAATCTGTATAACCTTTAATCGGGGTAAGCGGTGTACGGAACTCATGCGATACATTGGTAATAAATTCACTCTTAATGCGGTCAACTTCAATATCGCGTGTAATATCACGGAAAACAGAAACTGTTCCCAAGAACTGGTCGCCAATAAACACAGGGGACAAATTGGCACTCACGACTAAATCGCCAAGGGTGATTTGCTCAGATATAAAGTCCCCACCTGACAAGGTTTCAGGTTGATTCTCACCCGTCCAAGTTTCTAGTAATTGCGTCCAACGCATTGTCACATCACCATAAAGCACAGAAATATCAGAAATCAACTGACCTTGTACCCGTTTTCTTGGCAATTGCAAAATACGTTCCGCCGCCGAGTTAAACAGGATAATCCGACCTGTAGAATCTGCCAATACAACACCGTCTGCAATAGATTCTAAAATCGCTGTATTCTTCTGGGCTTCTTCCTGTTCACCGCGTAATAAGCGTCCAAGTCTTTCGGCTTGGTCACGAATCAATTGATACAAATCGGCACTGTTAATCGCAGAAGATACTTGATTCGCCGCTGCAACTAATAGCTTAAGCTGGGATTCCGTAAAGGCATTTTTGCGACTACTGAGGAATACCATAACCCCCATCGGGTCTTCGTTCGTTTCTAACATAACCGCTAAAGCACTATTCCATTGTGAGGCATTCGGCAGTGAGTTATCCCAATATGGCACAACATTAAGATCATCAACAACAATCACATGGTCGTTGTCATCTTCATTTTGAATGAGCCATGTAGCCAGAACGGATGCAGGGTGAGTATCGCGCCCATCAGCATCTGCATAGATAGAATACGGAGAGAGCGATGCGCGACAGAACAATTTGTCGGTTGCAGGGTCACTCAATAGAATCACACCATCCTCTGCGCCCACGGCTTGACTAACCATGCCCAAGGCTCGTCCAAGCAATTGATCCATATCCAATGTACGCATCAACTCAGATGTAATCTGGTAGAGTGTATCCAAGCGATCACGCTCATTTTCAAGCTCTTCAGTCCGTTGCTC
Organism: uncultured Anaerolineaceae bacterium; assembly: GCA_964352825.1. Classification (GTDB taxonomy): domain Bacteria; phylum Chloroflexota; class Anaerolineae; order Aggregatilineales; family Phototrophicaceae; genus UBA6055. The sequence goes on along the minus strand of CAYGTY010000001.1, from coordinate 77,607 downwards.
AACCATCGCATTCAACTCATCAGCAAAGTTGGTAATCTGGTCGAATAACCGTGAGTTCTGAATCGCCGCACCAAGCTGGGTGCTGACCGTCGTTAAAATTCGTTCATCATTTAGGTTAAAGGCACGTGTCCGATTAACGTCTCGGACAGCCAAGACTCCTAAGACCTCATCACCAGCAATCAGTGGCACACCCATATAACTCTTAGCATCATCTTCCCCATTGGTAATGCCCATACTAGAGCGCAAAGAATCGACACTGAAGTAATCCGCACCTAAGCTGAGTGGGCGACGACGTTTAATGATATAGGACACTTCGTCCGTACCTAAGGAGTGGGATTCACGAGTGATTAATTCTCCATGTGAAACAACTAATGGGTAATGAATGGTCTCAGATTCTCTATCAAAGAGCGCTAAATACATTTCGTCCGCACCTGTAACAGCAGGGACTTGTTCGCGAATAATCTCGAACATATCAGATAATTCTAAGGTTGAGGAAATCGCTTGACTGAGTGCATTAATCGTCAACAATTCTTCAAATCGTGATGTTGTTTCTGTAGATAGACGAGCATTCTCAATCGCAATCGCCACCTGTGCACCCAATGCCCGTGCCAAACGGACTTTCTGCTGTGTCAAAGTTGATTCATCATTGGAGAATTGTTGAAGTTGGATTAAACCAATTGACGCATCCCGAACAACCAAAGGCACTAACATCCGCGCCCCATATTGGCTTTCACTCAGTTCTTGTAACTCATTCGGATATGGTAAAGGTTGCCCTTCAACAATAACGATAACTTCACGACTTTCTAATGATTGTCGTTTTGCTTCATAATTCGTCAGGTCATAGGTCAAGTCGCCAATACTCTCCAATGGTAACAGACCTTCTACTGTCAGGCGAGCTTGCACATCTAATGAGCTATCGACCTCATCCCAAATCATGATTGTACATTCATCGACATCTAATGCACTAAACATCAATTCTGCAACTGTGCGGAAGACATCTTTCAAATCCAGTGTGAGGGCTGTTGCTTGTGCCGCTTCTAACAGGGTTCCAAGCTCATTCGTACGTTCAAAGGTCTGCTCGAATAACTCCGCATTGGCTTGTGCAATCGCAACCTGACTCGCAAAGGCAAACGCCACATGTTGCTCAGAACGCGTCACATACAAATCATATTCATGTTTAATCAGGATAAGCATCCCAACCACATGCCCTTGATTCACTAACGGTACACCCATCCAGCTTTTTGCACTATCTTCACCAGGGAGACCAAAAGCCTCAATACCGTGTGCATCGGATAATGCGACTACACGTTTTGTATCAACCAGTTCTTGTACATGTGGATGTTCAGAAATCAAAATTCGGAATTTGTTATCCCCTTGTGACGGTGATTCTGCACCAGCGACACCTTCTAGCACCATATATGAGCCAGTCCGTCGCCACATGGACATCACATCAAATGGGATAATCCAACCCATCTCCTCAAGAGCGAGGTCAATGACTTCTTCACGTTCCAGCGATGCTGTAATCCGTGTCGAGACCTCGGTTAATGCTGCCAATTGGTTCGCACGGTTTTCAATCGCACGTTCCAGTTCAGCCCGTTCAGTCACATCTTCGACCAGCAGCACCGCACCCCGTACAGTTTCACCATAACGCAGTGGGTACAAATACAGATTCATAATATAATCTTCTAATGAATCGGGTGGGCGGTAGCCAATTAATTCTGAGGGCTTACCATTTTGTAAAGCATCAACAAGTTCTTGTGTCAGCGCACCAGCCAAAGACGGGCGGTAGTCAAACAAATCTCGCCGTAACGCATCATCAGTCCAGTCATAACGCTCGACCATAAATTCGTTCATATTGATAATACGACCTGATTGATCCAGCACGACAATACCTTGCTGAATCGACTCGACCACAGAGCGATTTAAGACTTGCAGGTTCACAGCACGATTAAATAGACGAGAACTTTGTATTGAGCCTGCAATTAATTGTGACATACGGCGCAAAATGGGTAGCGATTCGACATAATTGTTAATGTCATATGAACTAGCGCTACCGATGTGAATCGCACCGAGCAACTCGCCACCTGTAACCAATGGGATAACAAGGCTTACTTTTTCACCAGCAGCCTGCCAGCTCAAAACATCCGCGAAACGATGTTCATGATCTTCACCCAAAATATAAAGCTCTTCATGCCGTTTTTCTAAAGAATGCCCCAATGCTGTATTGACTAGGCTGGATGGATATTCCTTAGAGAATTCAAGCTCCCCCCCCCCTGCATAGGTCGCTTTTACCATCTCGTAACCTTGATTTTCAGCATCAGCAATAACAATAGACATATTGGAGAAGGGAACAATCTTCAGTGTCCCTTTCGCCACGAGATGAACCAGTTCATCAAAGTCCAGTGTACTCGCGACAGCCTCAGAAATCTCATTGAGTCGTGATTCTTGGTCAGCGTTTTTCTGGCTTTCACGGAATAAGCGGGTATTTTCAATCATAGAAGCGGCTTGATGCGCGAAGATTTCCAGAACTTCTAAAATCTGGCGGTCAGGGCGTTGATTGTTATAAGGTCGGTCAAGGCTAATCGTACCGAGTAATTCGCTATTTACAGACCCCGCGATACGAACAATTAACATATCCCCATCATGCCAATCAGTACGACTGCTTGCTTGCATACTGCGACTATCATCATAGGCGGTACTAAGCGCACTTAATTCTGGGAAATACCAATCCTGTGCGCTCTCAATCGGGAAGAAATAACATTCCCCATCACGATAGGTGTCGCTATCAAAAGCATTTTCCAATTTTTCTAATGAAATTTGTCGATCTTTTGTCTCTTCGAAGAAAATCAAAGGTAATCCAGCATTGGCAACACGGTTAACCATATTGGTACGACGGTCAACCATCGTCATCAATACCGTATCATAACCGACACTTTGTTGCACACTATATGCAATCGCTTCTAGCACAATGACAGGGTCGGTATTACTTTGAACCATTTGCCCTAACTCAAAGATACGATTCAACTGTTCGACACGACTCCGTAAACGTTGACCGCTCTCAAGCTGTTCGGTATAGCGTACCCAGTTTTGATAACCGAGTGATGCTTTTGTCGATAAGGTCATTAAAAACGCAGCCGCACGTTCATCAAAACGATTCGGATCCTTATGGTGAACGTGAATCACACCGACAACTTGGTCAAGGTAGAAAATCGCCGCAGCAACACCTGATTGCGCTGTACGGGGTGCAGGTTCCATATCAAAGGTCTCATAGCTAGTTACAAGCACAGGGTCAGCCCCACGCAAAACAGCTTCTCGCTCAATATCTGCCAATTGAAGCATAACTTCGGCATCACCTATACGGCGTTGCATCATAGGCTCGGTTGGGCTTTCCCAATTATCTTGTGGCAGTAAAAGTGCAACCGTACTACCATCCGCGTTTGTCGCTAAGACAGCTTCATGCCGAATCACATCTAAAATTTGGTCGAGGTCAAATGTCAGCGTCAACTCATTACTAACACGAGAAATCGCATCGAGTTCTTCCATCCGTCGGCGGAGGTTCTCACCAGTGGCTTCATAGAGTAACAAACGGTCAACTACAGAAGCAATCTGAGCCGATACCGTTAACAGTGCTTGAACATCATCATTGGAATATGTTCCATCTGGACGATTCGACACACCGAGTTCACCTAATTTCTTATCCCCCACAACTAAAGGCACAATCAGGCTACGTTCTAAACCGAAGCGTCTCGACATATTTCGATAGCTCTCGATGATAATGCGCTTATCATTGGCAACATCATCACTTAAGAATGGCTGACCTGATAAGGCAACACTTTGTTCAAAATTGGGGGCATTAATATCCTGAACGACTGGGTCATGTAATTCTAAGCCATACACCCAACGCGGATAAGTCACTAAACTGCCTGCTGATTGGTCAAGTACATTAATATAAACAATAGGGCTCTTGATAAATTTGCTAATCTCAACCAGAACAGGCTGAAAACTTTCATTGGTTGTCACAACAGACCCAGCCAACTCAGCCACACGGCGCAAACTATCAGCTTGTTCAGCACGTAATTGGACTTCACGATAGAGACGTGCATTTTCAATAATCGCAGAGGCTTGTGTCGCAAAAATCAATAATAAACGGGCATCATTATCATCATAATCTGCACCGCCTATTTTATTAGAAACCTGCACAACACCTAATTTACGACCACCAGCGGACATCACAGCGATTAAGGTTTTCTGAACCCCAACTGCATCAGCCAGTTGGTCTAACCCAGCTTCAAAGACAAGGGTATCACTCTCAACACGGTTACTATACCAATACTCATCCTCATCCCACAAATCCGAAACAACTGTACCTTGGTTGAGGTTAATATAATAATGTTCAACCAGTTCATCAGCTAAACCATAAAATGGCAACTGACTTTCCAAGCGGTTTCGCGTTTCGTTATAAAGCAAAATACCGCACATCTCGGATTGCATCAAACGAGCAATACGATCATTTATCTCAGAGAAAAATTCACTCTCATGGCTCAGTGCGCCAATCGCATGGGTCATCTCTTGTAGACCAACAAGCTCGGTATCAATCCGTCTCTCACGTTGATACAAGCGAACATTCTCGACAACAATCGAGGCTTGTGCAATCAGAACCTGTAGATTTTGAATATCACGAGGGGTAAAGCCATCATCACCTTGTTTATTGCTGACAGCAACAATCCCAATCCGTTCACCACCAATTGCCATTGGCATCAAAGCGGTATTACGAATCCCTGCGATTTCAATTAAAGGGGCTAAACCAATCGATTCTAATAATGCCTCACCTTTAACCGTGTTAGAAAACCAATAAGGCTGATTCTCCCAAATATCCATCTGTGGAGAGTCTTCAATTAATGGGAAAAAGAAGGATTGTGCAATACTATCGGGCATCCCATAAAAGGGTAATTCTGGAACAAGTCCAGCACGGTCTTCACTATATGTAAACACACCACACATATCAGCTTCTAATAACCGACCGATACGTTCTGTCAATAACCCAAAAATCGGCGCGGCATCATCACCTGTCCGAGGCTGTTCTGCAATATCTTGTAAACTGGCAATATCACGGATTCGATTTTCTTGGTCTGTGTATAATTCGGCATTTTGTATCGCAATCGTCACAGAGCTAGCAACAGCTTGTAATAAAGACAAATGGGATGTGTCATATTGCCCATCAACATCACTATAAAAGGCTAAGGTACCTAATAAACGATTGCTTGTTTGCAGGGGAATCACAATAACACTACGATATGCCATATCACGCATCATCGGGTGCATCTCAACAAGTTCATCATAATTATTGAGAATCAGTGATTTTTGATTTTCTGCGACCCAACCCACTGTGCCATCACCAAGAGCATATCGTCCACCGCTTTCTGCCATAGAAATAAGGTACATCGTATCACCGACCCACCCACGCTGAACCATAGCCTGATTAACATTTTCCCAGACACAAATCTCACCTGCTGTCGAGGGGAACTGGTTTGCCATAGTCTCCAAAATTACTTGCGAGGCTTGTTCAATGTTCATACTCGCATTGGTCAAGTTACCAATTTGCTTAATCAATGCCATTGCGAGTGAGAAGTCCATCCCCATACCCTGATTGGCATTATTGGTCATCTCGCGCATCACAATAACAATACGCCGACCATCATCGGTTGGTACAGTATGAGATGTTGCCTCAACCCACTTTTCTTGAAGTTGGAATGTTGTTTGTGTGGTTTTATTGAACAACGCAAAGAAATTATCCGCTGGGTGGATATTGCTTGCGATATATTCCAGACTGGGTATATCTCCATTTGCACCAAACATACGTCGTGTCGCATCATTGATATGGATTAACTGCCCATGTGGCGTAACCACTAAGGTAGCAGCATCTGCATTATCATCTGTTGAAACACTGTCCAACATTGATTCGACATCAAGTGCAATCCCCAAGTCTTGCCGAGATTTTGTCCAAAGGTATAACCCAACTAATGTTAGGATACCCATAATGACCATTACAATTGCAAAAGTCGCAACGCCCATAATACTTTTTTACCTGCAACTCAATTTACTTTAGGAGCGGTTCACTATTCGATACAGTTTTATTTACCAAGATGTCGAGAAGTCGGATGCTGAATCCGTACTGGTATGTCCACGACGGTCTTCAGCAGCAAGTTCCGTAATTTCCCGAATATCCGAGAATTGATGGGTACGTGTTGAGACAGACCCAATCGCCAAATTCATCAATTCAACTTGCTTTTCGCCACCTTCATCAGGAACAAGGATGTATCCACGTTCACGGTCAATAAAGGAATAATGTTGTTTGACACGTTGCTCAAATTCATCATTGAGCTTATCAATCATAGAATCTACATTAGCCGTATGGGTTATCACAACAAAGTTGTCGCGCCCTGGGTTTCCAATAAAATCAGTGTTTGTTCCCAGATGGTCAACAATTTCACTAATCATAATCGCGGCAAAACGCAAGACTTCATCCCCTGCCGTCCATCCATAGACCTCTGTAAATTGTTCATAATTATTGATTTTGACATCAATATATGTCCAATCTTCACTACTCCGCATCAAGTCGCGTAAGTGATCTTCAATTAAACGCCCTGTCGGTAAGTTTGATTTGGGATCGAGACTACCAATGCGTGCAGCAGCTTGAATTGAATTTGTTACTCGCAACTTCAATTCTTCAATATCGAAGGGTTTTGTGATGTAGTCATCAGCACCAAGCTCCAAGCCAATGATTTTGTCACTGCGTTCATCTTTTTGTGTTAGGAAGATAATTGGGACATGGCTTGTACGCTTTGTTGTACGTAATGTCCGACACACGTCATATCCACTCATATCAGGCAGATTAATGTCTAATACAATCAAATTTGGAAGTTTTTTATTGACGCTCGTTAAGGCTTCTTCCCCTTTGGGTGCAACTTCGACCTCATAACCTTGCCCACTAAAATAGATACGGAGCATATTGGAAATGTCAAAGTCGTCTTCAACCACTAGGATGCGTTTACTCATGTTCATACCCTCACATTATTATCGGGGTGAAATTGACAATATTTCACAGTCTAAACAAACTCATATAATTTAACTATACATCAGATACCCTTGCCTTGCACCACAAGGTTTCTTGAGGTTTTGAATTGCTAACAGATTCATTAGCATTTCCTAGGCTTAGATGTACCTTATTTCTACATATCATACAATTATTCATAGATACTAAATTACTATCCAAAATCGGAATTTACAGTCTGTATGTTTGTACTTCTCTATTTTATCAGTAAATCATTAGGATAGTGCAAAAAGGTTGTAGTCCCATTAGATTGGCTCTGATTTAAAATAACTTATGCAAACCCGATCGACTCGCCTATTCATTTCATTAAACTTTCTAATAAGCAGCTTATTCAATCAACTTGATTAATACAGAGCTATTCACTAGACTCCTAATTGTATATAAAAACCACCTATAATAATTATTATTGAAGGAGCATATTTCCAGATGGCAGTTAAACATGTTCGGTTAGGAAAACACGGTGTATTAGTTAGTAATCTATGCCTCGGCACAATGAATTTTGGATGGCATACATCTAAAGAAGATAGTTTTGCAATTATGAATCGTGCGCTTGAACTAGGCATCAATTTTTTTGACACCGCCGATGTATATGGCTGGGATGATGAACATGGTCGAACCGAAGAAATTATCGGTGAGTGGTTCGCAGAAGACAAAAAACGTCGTGGTGCAACAGTGTTGGCGACAAAAGTTTATAATCCTGTATCACGTCATGCCAATCTAGCTGAAGTCAACAGTGATGGTCGCAGCCTTTCTGCCTATAAGATTCGCAAACATTGTGAAGGCAGTTTATCACGTTTACAAACAGAGTGGATTGATATTTATCAAATGCACCATATCGACAGAGATTGTCCTTGGGATGAAACTTGGCAAGCATTCGATAGTCTTGTCAAGCAAGGTAAAGCGGTTTATGTTGGGTCGAGTAATTTTGCAGGATGGGACATCGCAACCGCCTGCCAAGAAGCCTCAAAACGTGGCATGATGGGCTTGGTCAGTGAACAAAGTATCTATCATTTAAACAATCGTCATGTCGAACTGGAAGTTATCCCTGCTTGTCGCCATTATGGTTTGGGGTTAATTCCTTGGAGTCCACTCGGCGGTGGTTTACTCGGTGGCGCATTAGAAAAATATGAATCAGGGCGACGGAGCAACCCAGACTTTATCAAAATGGTTGAAGATAATCGCAATCAATTGCAAGCCTATGAAGATTTATGTCGCGAAATCGGACATCCACCCGGTGAAGTTGCTTTAGCATGGCTGTTACACAATCCGATTGTTACAGCACCGATTATCGGGCCACGCACAATTGAACAACTTGAAAGTGCTGTTCGTGCTACAGAAATTGTCTTAGACGAAGATACTCTGAGCAAACTTGATGAAATTTTCCCCGGTCCAGGTGGTGAAGCTCCAAAAGCCTATGCTTGGTAGTTAAATTTTACGCGTATCCTTAGAGGAGATTTCATTTTCTCCTCTAATTTATACTATTTTTATGAGACCACAGGTGACCAAGTTTTACGATTGGTAAGTGCTAATTCGCGCACAGCATCTATTTTTTCTTGGGTTACCGCATGTTCAAAACTCCGTAAACCTGCTAACTTGAAGCCATGTCGTTTAGCAATTTCTTTAATCTCTTGGATGCGCCACAGTTCAATTTCGCGCCCAACGGTGTAGTCATCATAGCGTCCTTCTAGCGATAGTGCGATTGTTTCCGCCATACAAGCAAAGACCTTACGCTCAGGAAAGCCAAAATTAAAATGAAAATCGGGGTGTTCCCCAGGGACTTCGACCATACCACCCTCTATCACAAGCACATCATTTCGCTCTTGAGCAACTCGCATCGATACATCACGAGGACGTGCAACATCCAGCACAACAGCCCCCGGTTTAAGATGTTCAGGTTCAATCACCGCATCAATGGCACTCGTCACTGTCAAAATCAGGTCAGCCTCGTATATATCTTTTATATGCGTAGAGGCAATCACATCGGCATGATTCCCACTACATAGCTCGCGTACAGCCTCAGTTGCATCTTCTCGTCGCCCAACCACAATCATTTTACCCACATCAAGTGCCAATAATTGTGAACAGGCTTTACCGATTGCACCTGTCGCACCAACAACAGCAACCGTTGCCTGACTTATATCAATTCCCATTTGGTTAGATGCTTCGTATAGAGCTTCTACAGCAATCGCTACTGTATAACTATCCCCTGTTGTAACAGGAATATCAAGTTCCTCGGCAATCGTTACACCCGCATCACCAACCACAGATGTAAACGCTCCTAAACCAAGCATCTTCGCACCCAGTTCTTCGGCTTTTCGTCCGGTTTGGATGATTTTGTTGTAGACATTTTTTACAGGTAAGGACATCATCGTCGGGGGTGTATATGGACATGCCAAAAACCAACCCAAAGTCTCATTCCCTGTATCTTGTGAGGTGATACCTGTAATCTCTGAAATATATAATGGTGGGAAGTAGCGTGAGGCATAGTTAATCACAGGTTCGGGCAAGACTGTTCCTAAAAATGGAAATTTTCGCTTTACATCTTTTTTAATCTGAATTGGATGGATGATAAAGGCAAAGGTATCTTGTGCCATGCGTATCCTCATTTAGTTGTCGCGAGTAATCTCTCATATTGTAACAAGAAGTTAACTACAAAAGCATTACAATTCCACAATACTGAAGCGAATATAGAGGTTTTTTATGAGTTCGTAATTTATGAATAAAAAATGAGAAGAATTGTAATTATTCAAATTGCTCATCCAAGCATCATATCTTACCCGTATTATTTAATAGAATATACAATTCTAAATATTAGTTAAACAACTACAGGAGTTTAATCTACAAATGAAATCAATTCGTTTTATCCTTTTAATATTAATTTTCGCAACAAGTCTTGTGATATTTGCTCAAGATGACATGATGACACCATCAGTCGCAGTAAGCGACCAAGTTTCGTTAAACGGTCATGTTGTTATTGACGAAGTTATGAGCGATGGTGTGGGCTTTATTGTTATCCATGCTGATAATGAAGGCGCACCGAGTACAGTTATAGGCTTTCGTGCCATTAATGACGGTATGAGTGCCAATGTTGCTGTTCCGATTGATACAACCCAAGCAACAACCACCCTCTATGCGATGTTACACACAGATACAGGCGTTGTTGGTGAATATGAATTTGGTACTGTCGAAGGTGCTGACGGTCCTGTTGCTGTAGATGGCGCAGTTGTCACACCTGCATTCAATGTAGAAGTTGTCCGTGCCTATGACCAGATGTCGATGGATAACACCGTTAATATTGCCTCGATTGCCACAGCACAAGACGGTTTCATTGTCATCCATTCTGATAATGGTGGCGCACCCGGTCCTGTTCTTGGTGTTGCTCCTGTGACCGCTGGTATGAATAGTGATGTTGTTGTCGAACTTGAAGGTGATATTACAAATGTTGTCTTCCCGATGCTTCATGTCGATACAGGTGTAGCAGGTGAATATGAATTCGGTACAGTTGAAGGTGCTGATGGTCCTGTCATCGTTAATGGCGTTGTCGCGACCTTCCCAATCACAATCGGTGAACCTTCAATGCGTGTTGCTGACCAAATTGTCACAGACCAAGTTGTAGCAGAAACTGTTGTTAGTGAAGGTTTGGGTTGGTTAGTCATTCATGCTGATAATGGTGGCGCACCCGGTCCTGTTCTTGGCGTTGCACAAGTTGAAGCAGGCACAAACTGGAATGTCGTTGTCGAGCTTGAAGGCGATGTAACCAGTGTTCTATTCCCAATGCTCCATGTCGATACAGGTGTAGAAGGCGAATACGAATTTGGTACAGTCGAAGGTGCTGATGGTCCAGTGATGGTCGAAATGGGTGTTCTAACATTCCCAATCCACGCCGCATCATCCATTAACTATGAAGGTTCATTAGATGGTACAACCCTAACAGTCGACTCTGCATTAATTGATGTACAGGGATGGCTCGTGATTCATGATGATAATGATGGCGCACCCGGTCCTGTTCTTGGTCAAGCACCCTTGGTTGCTGGTTTGAACACCAATGTGGTTGTTGAACTGAGTGGCGATATGATGAGTGATACTGTTTTCCCAATGCTCCATGTCGATACAGGCGAGGCAGGTGTTTATGAATTCGGTGCTGTTGAAGGTGCTGATGGTCCTGTACGTACAGATGATGCAGTGGTTACAGGTCCTTTGACCCCATCCATGATGGAATAATCTCTAAAACTAAAAACATAACAAAGATAGGGTGTGCTAATTGCATGCCCTTGTCTTTTAATACATGTGATAAACTGTAAAGAGGTAGAAAATTTATTCAACGACACGTGTAGCGAGTCATATGAACCCGCAACAACTTGATAATTTAATTGATCGTATCCAAACAAATGATGAAACTGCATTGGTTGAAATTTATGACCAGTATGTGAATGCTGTATTCTCAGTTGCATATCAAGTTTTGCAAAATAAGCTCGACGCAGAAGAAGTCACACAAGATGTATTTCTGCGAATTTGGAATAAATCAGCATTATATGATTCGTCTAAAGGAAAGTTTATTAGCTGGTTGCTGACCATGACACGTCGAATTGCAATTGATTATCTCCGTCACAAACAACGCCAAAGCCAAGTTGAAAACCCAGTCTCCCTAGATGAAAAAGATTATTTATATGAAACCAGTCTTGTTTATCAAGATATGACCGAACTGCAAAGAACATTGGTTTCAGTAATGGAAGAATTGCCATCAGAGTATCGCGATGCAATCCAATTAGCTTATTTTAAAGGGATGACACATCAAGAAATTGCAACACATCTGGATCGTCCACTTGGAACAGTTAAATCGCACATACGTCAAGGGATGCAGAAGTTAAGAGCAATATGGAAATCTCCAGATAGCCAAACAGAAGAAAAAGATAGTAGTAAAGAATTATGATGAGTCGAGATGAGTTATTAGAATTGATACCTGCCTATGTGCTTGGTGCGCTCGATGAAGATGAACGTATACAAGTCGAAGTACTTCTTGCAAGCGACACAGAGGCTCAAGTGGTTGAAGCCGAGTATCGTCAAATTGCAGAGGTTTTACCTTTCATGGCAACCAGTTATCAAGCATCATCCGACTTAAAAGACCGCCTACTGCAACGTATTAATGAAAATGATAGCCCAGCAAACATACTACCCTTGCCACCACAACAACAATCAAGCGTCAGACGATATATATTGCCTTTAGTAGCAGGTATCACAGTGGCGATTATTGGCTTGTTATTTGCAGTATCCAGTATAGCCACCCCCACAACCCCCGAAGCTGTTTTCCTAGCTTTAGCGAATCAGGTCGATTCTAAAGAAGTCGTTGTCGAACCATCAGAAGATGCACCAACAACAGGGCGCTTACTCGTTTCAGGAGATGGACAACAAGCTGTCTTGCGTGTACAAGACTTGCCAAGCTTAAATGCTAACCAAATATTTCAATTGTGGTTAATTGATGCTGATGGCTCAAAAAGTGGCGGGATATACCAAGCAGGCAACAATGCAGAACTTTATCTTGTTATCCCTAATGAAAAAGCGATTGATACCTATGTCGCCTTTGGTATATCAGTTGAACCCGAAGGTGGTAGTCCATTAGGTGATGCACCTAGTAGTGATCCTATATTTGCGGTGAGTATTCCACAAGAACTCTAACTTCATGTTGTTACCCAGTTGTTGAAACGCTAAAAATAAAAGTCGCTACAATTAAAATCGAAAAAAGTAATTCCATCCCCATCCCAATCATAAATGTAGTGAATGCCATCTTTCCACCCGTCAATGCCATGCGCCAATCTTTTGTATTCAAAAATTCAACCGCAATCACAGCCAAAATCCCGCCGATGAGTGTCCCGACAATGGGTATTGGTATAACACCTGTGCCAACCATCGCCCCAAGAAAGAATGCGAATATCCCCAAGCACGACATTTGCTTTCCTTTTAGACCAATGAAGGGTGCCCAATATTGCGAGGTAGACCCGATAATCATAAACACCGTTATCAGTACAGCCGCTGGAATGGTCACGCGTTCAAATAGGGTCAAAGCACCAAATACCATCGCAATCGCCCACTCAACCGCTGCAACAGGTACAACAGGCACAATCACCAATAGGAGGCACAATAGCATAATTACAACAACAACAATTTCCATTTTTTCACCAGTACGCTAGAATATTTCACTCTATTATACGCAAATAAAATGGAATAAGTCGTATTATGAGTCTACTAATTTAAAGTTTCAGCAACATGGCATAGTGAATGGATGAGTAGATTTTGAAGAATTTATTTAGGAATAATCAATAAATATGGAAAAATAAAATAGGTGACAATAATTTAAAATCAGCCACCTGTTTTGAGTAAATCATATGTTTATTATCGACGAATTACTTTAAGCAAACCGAGCAGAACAACAGACCCAACAAATGCTGTGACGAGACTCACTACACTAAATTCACCACTGGCGCTGGAAACATTCAGAAGATTCAAAACAAATCCACCTACAAATGCACCCACGATACCCACGACGATGTCTTGAACAGTGCTTTGGCTTGCATCAGTATTCATTACTTTACTTGCTAACCAACCTGCAATACCACCAATGATAATCCATGCTAATATTGATACAATCATGTTCTCTCCTCCAATTTGTTTACGTTGAATACAGTATGACAGGGTCATATGACTAGCCAATGAGTTCATATATATATTTTTTGTAAGACAAGATGAGTAACAACTCATAAAGGACGGGATACGATGCCCCATGAATATCTAACCATTATACAAAAGACAGAGACAGGGTTTGAAGTTCACGGCTGTATGACTTCGGGGCTTGTCCATCGGCTAAGAATTCCGCATACAACTGTTCAATTGATTCCTGTATTTAAAGGCACACAAGATGTATTGGTTCATCGACGCTCAGCAAGTCGGCGACTCTACCCCAATTGCATCGATTTTAACGGGGGGCATGTCAGCTTTGACTTTGCCTTACTTAATGGAAGTAATGGATTACTTGATGTGATTGTCAAAACAGCAATTCATGAAGCGCGCGAAGAAATATGGTTAACAGTCGATGGGCAACCCTACATTATTCCGATTACAGATGTTCATATGTTCACAGACCTCGGTGAGATGTTTGTTGACCAACCGATGAATGTTGAATATTCAACAGGGTTTGTGGTCTTTTTACCCGAAAGTACCCACCCAAGCGATGGGACAGTAAAAGTTTTTGATGATGACTTAGATGGCTCGGTTCAAGAATTTGACTGTCAGCGTGTTCCACTTGATACCATACGACAAAGCTTTCGCAACAATCCTGATGATTTTGCAGATGGTGCGAGTCGGATATTATCACGCTTGGATGAAAATCCCATATTTGAGAAAAAACTCATGGAGATTATCCAATAGATAGTAAAATAATACATTTTGTCCTACACTTTGTTTCTTTATAAACTTATGTTAATTTTCTAGTGTCCAACTAGATAAGGTCAAATTATGCCAGTTGATGCCATCAGCTTAGAAGTCTTCAAAAATTTATTTGCTTCCGTCGCCGAAGAAATGGGCGTGACTTTACGTCGTGCGAGCTTCAGCCCCAATATCCGTGAACGCCTTGATTTTAGCTGTGCTGTGTTTGATGCACAGGCGCGCATGATTGCACAAGCAGCCCATATTCCTGTTCATTTGGGGAGTATGCCTGCCTCGGTTGCATCGGCTATTGAAGCCATTGAAGAATTTCAACCGGGGGATGTGGTTGTTCTCAATGACCCCTATCATGGTGGGACACATCTACCCGATATTACGATGGTGTCGCCGATTTTCGCAGGCGGTGACTTGGTTTATTTTGTCGCAAGCCGCGCTCATCATGCTGATGTCGGTGGGATGTCCCCGGGGTCATTACCATTAAGTACCGAACTCTATCAAGAGGGCATTATTATACCGCCGCTTAAGTTACGCCTCAGTGGTTGGATAAACGAAGGTGCGATGGCATTGATTATTGCTAATAGTCGCAACCCAGAAGAACGCCTCGGTGATATGGAAGCGCAGATGGCGGCACATCGGATTGGTGAGCATCGCTTAATTGATATGATGGTTAATCATGGGGTTGATACAACGCTTGAACATGCGGATGCCCTACTCGCTTATTCACGTAAAATGACCGAAGCCATTATTGAAAACATTCCCAACGGGACATATCAATATCGAGATGCGCTTGAAGGTGATGGGCAAGCCGAGTTTGAGATTCCGATTCAAGTGACACTCACAGTCGAAGATAATCATATGACCGTCGATTTTGAAGGCAGTGCGCCACAGGTGATGGGGAACGTCAACGCAGTCTCCGCGATTGTCAGGTCAGCCACATGGTATTGTGTCCGATTGATTGCAGAAGATGATGTCCCTGTTAACGAGGGATGCTTCCAACCTGTAACAGTTCTCACACCAGAAGGTAGTGTCTTAAATCCGCATTTCCCTGCGGCAGTAGCAGTCGGCAATACAGAGACAGGGCAACGGGTGGTTGATACCGTTCTGGGTGCATTAGCCCAAGCCCTACCCGATATCATTCCAGCGGCATCGCAAGGCACAATGAATAATTTTACCGTTGGCGGATTTGTTGATGGACGGCAATTTGTCTATTATGAGACCATTGGTGGTGGTCATGGCGCATCCGTAAAAGGAGATGGTTTATCAGGTCGTCAAAGCCATATGACCAATACTCTCAACACCCCTGTCGAAGCCCTCGAATACACCCTACCAATGCGTGTTCTACGTTATGGTCTACGGGATGGTAGTGGTGGTAAAGGCAAGCATCGCGGTGGAGATGGTATTATTCGAGAATACGAATTTTTAGTCCCTGCCACAATTACCCTCAATAGTGAACGTCGCATCCGTGCGCCTTATGGTATTGAAGGTGGTGAAGATGCAAAAACAGGCGTAAACACCCTTATTCAAGCAGGGGAATCAACAATAATCGGTGGAAAGTACACAACCCACATCGACGCAGGAACACATGTCATCATTGAAACCCCTGGGGGTGGCGGTTGGGGAAAGCCTAAAAAGTAGACCTTAGCCCTCTAATTGCAACATATAGACAATCAAATCTTCTATATCTTGCTCCGTGAGTAAATCAACATAATCTTCTGGCATGGGTGTACGCCACACACCCTCAACATGGGCAAGGGGGTCAACAATACTTTCAAGCAAATATTCTTCTGCGGATAAGCCTTCAACACGTTCCCCAGCGACATCGGCAATCCCTGCCAAATTGGGGGCAGCATCGACAGCAAAACCTCGTGTTGTAGCACGGTGGCAATTGGCGCAGCGTTGTGCCCCATTGATACCGGAACGATAAATTTCGCGCCCCCGTTCGACATCACTGGCAACAATATTTTCTTCTGTATTCGACAGTTGGAGATTATCTAAGA
>CAYGTY010000001.1:41882-60965 GCA_964352825.1 uncultured Anaerolineaceae bacterium | reverse complement strand
ACATCACTGGCAACAATATTTTCTTCTGTATTCGACAGTTGGAGATTATCTAAGAGGGGGTCAATCTTCACTACACCAGCCGATAATTCAGGCACAAAAGCAACAGTCGCATAGGTCACATATAATAAGCCGTCTGTACCTTTAGCAATGGCGAATGGCGCAACTAAGCCTTCAGCAACAGGTGTAATAGAGTCCGATGTAATCTGAACCACACGCCCAGTACCGACAACATCGTCCACATAACCTACAAATTCAACAGCATACAAAACATCGCCATCCAACAATATATCGGTAACAGCCGTCAAACCTGTAAATGTTTCCACAAGTTCACCATTTGACCAGCGCTCAATTTTAGCTGTTTCGGAAGCCATCCCCTTGCCCAAAAAGCCAATATATAAATCACCGTTCTCTGCAATTTCAATCGCAGTTGGTACAGGGTTATCTGCCCAAGCCGTCACCACTTGTAAACCGTCTTCAGCCGTCCACGAAAGCAAATCATTGCCTGCAATATCGACAATATACATTACCCCATCCGCATCCCATGCAATATCGCCGACATTGGTATCAAAGCCATTACCATCAGGGTCATTCGATGTTTCAAATTCATCTAAATTAATCACAGTGCGTGTTGCCAGAGTTTCTGCATCCACTTCAACAATCGAGTTGCTCCAATATGCGCCCATCGTAAAACGCCCATTCCCGTTAAAAATCAACCAAAGCGAATCTCCTTGTGGAATAACGCGATAGATGCCATTCGAGCGGTCAGGTGATGTATAGGTACTGGGTAAACCTACAATCACATCATTAGCTGTACCATCAGGTGCAACGGATACAACACGTCCTGTTAAGCCACCATTCATTGTCAGTTCGGTATCGTTGACTGTAATTGTTAGTTCAGTCTCACCACCCGAACCTGCATCAGCAATATACAAGTTTCCTTCGCTATCAAACGCCAGACCGCGCGGAGAATTTAAACCATCGACGACAATGTCTCCCGGAAGTGGTGGAATATCCTGAGCCAATACGATACTACTCCATAATATAAATATAGCAATTAAACCAAGTGATTTTATTTTTCGATAATTCATTGTCTACTCCCATTCATTCAAACAACCAATGCACAAGCTGAGTATAACATTATCTCAAAATTAATAGAGAAATCAGCAATAGTTCTAGGAGGCTAACGGAATTAGCGAAATTGTTAGAGTCGTGCTATCATACAAGCACATACGAAAGAAGGTAAATTACATATGATTCATGCTCGATTAGAAGGTGTCAGCCGTACACTAGTAATGACTTTGCGGGCGCGTGCAAGCGAACACAATCACGATGACCGTTTATTCGCAGACCCGTGGTCACACGAGTGGTATCAGTGGATGCCTAACTATCCTGATTATGATGCGTGGTATACCCCTGCATTTGAACTTGCATCCAATATCCGCACTGCAATTATTGATGACATAACAAAAACTTTTATTGAGGATCATGATAATCCCGTGATTGTCGAAATTGGTGGTGGCTTATCCTCACGTCCCTACCGTGTCGGACTTGAGAGCGCACAGTGGATTATTGTAGACTTACCACCTGCTATCAACATCCGTCATAAGATAGATTCGCAGAATGATAACCTCATGTTTATCAGTGAAACAGCGACAAGTATAAATTGGTTCAACCGCCTACCTGAGACAGACAAAAAAGATTATTTGTTTATCGCTGAGGGTGTCCTCATGTTCATCGAGAAAAAAGATGTACAAGATATTATTGATCACCTACGAGCATATTTCACAGGCGCAACCTTTGTCTTTGATACACCACGCGAAAGTTATGTCGAACGCGAACAAGATAACTTCACAAAGCTCAATGCAGAGATTCAGTTCTATATGGATGAGCATGACTTTAAGGGCTACGGTATCAAAGAACAGAAAATTGACTATCTGCTAACAGCAGAGCCAAGCCGTTGGCAAGAATTAGATATCGACCACAGTCTATTAACTAAAGAGCATAGTGGGTTTGTTGCAACAACCTCATTGCCTAAACCTTAATAGTACAAATAGATTTAATTGACACAAGGCGTTGGAATATTTTCTGACGCTTTTTGTTTACCTACTTATAAGTGTCAGATTGCAAACAACCTATAGCAATAAAACACAAAAAGCGCTGGATGCCCGTCCAACGCTCTTTGTAAAAGTAGGGAGAATTATACTTACTGGTTTGCTTAATTGTGGCTAGCAAAGGTTACTGGAATCTGACGAGGTTTAGCTTCTTCGGCTTTTGGAACAATGATGTTCAACACACCGTTATCGAAACTAGCTTCAATTGCATCCCCATTAACTGAGGTTGGGAAGCGCAAACTACGGCTAAATTTACCACTACGACGTTCCCGAATCAGAACACGGGTATTTTCGTCATCATCTTCACCAGCAACTTCGGCAGTAATCGACAAAATATCATCATGGATATTGACTGTGATGTCATCCAAGTTCACACCGGGTAAATTGGCATAGATGGAATAGGCATCTTCGTTTTCATCAACATCGAGTGCGAGCCCAAAGGTTTTGGTTTCGGCTTCGTTCATCTGACCCATACGCCGACGATTATCTTCAAGTAGTTCGTTGACAAATTGAGTATATGGGTGTTTGCGGGTACGTATAATCATGCTCATTGTTATCAACTCCTGTTATTTTTATCTCATTCATTTACAACTATAGAATATCCAGCAAATGTATGAAAAATAAATACAAGGCGTAAGAGAATTAATAGAGAAGCATAAGCAAAATATTTAATCTATTTCAGGAGTTGAGAATATTTCTTTTACAGGCAATTTAAAATCAGGCAGGATTATATTGATAGTGAGTAGATCGTTTACCGTATAGACTTTGACCACCTCGCCCAACATATAAACTTCAACTGTTTTTTCATCAGGGTTTACAACCCAAACAATAACACCAGCATTGATATAATTGATAATCTTACGGCGTAGGATTGTCTGCTCTTGACCATTTGTTGGGTCAGAAATAACCTCAACAGCAAGCTCTGGAGGATTCGGATTATAATCTTTTTTAGCCAATTGTGGCTGACGCTCATATGAAATATATGCGACATCAGGTGCATATACATCCCCATTGATAATAAATCCACCGTCCGCGCCTGTAATATGTCCTTTGAGTTGATTTTCTCTAAGAAATAAACGAATAAAGAAACTAATCAAATTGGCAATCTCAGACACATAAGGATTTGAAGGCACTTCGATTATATCTCCACTAATAAGTTCGAATATTCTTTCGTTATTTTGAGGGAGCTGTGTATACGATTCAAAATCTTGAATTGTTGATTTGTGTTGAATGGGCAAAGCCATATCAAGTCCTTTGCATCTTATTTACACAATTATATCATGTGTAATATTTTTAAACCTGTATTTGCGATGTTACACAATTTAACTTATCCACTCTCACTGTTATCATACACATATAAATACACTGACTGTTGGATAGGATAAACACAATGCAAGTAGGCGTTGATATTGGTGGGACATTTACAGACCTTGTACTGAACGACAAGGGACAACTCAGAATTCATAAACTGCTGAGTTCACCCCATAATCCAGCAGAATCGATGCTTGCAGGCTTAGACATCATTACCCCCGGTGGCATCCAAGCCCTGACCCAAGTCGCGCACGGCTCAACTGTTGCAACCAACGCCATCTTAGAACGCAAAGGCGCACGAACAGCCCTCATCACTACTCAAGGCTTCCGTGATGTACTATTTATTGGTCGGCAAAATCGTCCTATTCTCTATGATTTACATCCAAGCCTGCCGACTCCACTCATTCCTCGTGAGCGATGCTATGAAGTGCCAGAACGCCTTGATTATCAAGGGCAAGTCATTACACCATTAGACCTAGACGCATTGGACGCTGTACTCGATACCATCAAAAACGATAATATTGATTCGATTGCTGTTTGCTTATTATTTAGTTTTATCAACGCCAGCCACGAACAAGCGATTAAAGAACGAATTTTAGAGCGTGGGCTAGTGACCGAAGATTGGCAAGTTGTTCTGTCATCTGATGTTTTGCCCGAGTTTCGTGAATATGAACGCACCAGCACGATTGCCTTAGAAGCCTATGTCCGCCCTATCATGTCACGTTATATTACTCAACTTGAAAATGAGCTTCCGCAAGAAACATCACTACGCATTATGAAATCTGACGGTGGTGTGATGCGCGCCCAACGTGTTCGCGAACAAGCGATTCATACGGCACTTAGCGGTCCAGCAGCAGGTGTCATGGGTGCATTTCACTTATCAAAATTAGCGGGTTATGACCAAATTATCACACTCGATATGGGTGGAACATCAACCGATGTTGCCTTGATTTCAGGTCAGCCACAACCCCGTCCTGAGTCCGAAATTGACAATCTTCCCTTGCGCGTCCGTATGCTCGATATTGAGACAATTGGTGCAGGCGGTGGATCGATTGCGCGAGTTGATGCAGGCGGTGCATTACGAGTCGGTCCTGAATCAGCAGGCGCAAACCCAGGACCTGTCGTCTATGGCAATGGCGGAAAAACAATCACCGTTAGCGATGCCAATGCTATCCTCGGACGCTTAGATGCTGAACACTTCCTCGGTGGAACAATGACACTCAATTTGCCTGCTGGGTATCAAGCAATGCAAAAGCTCGCCAAACAAGTCCACTTTACAGAAATTGATACTGCCAAAGGGGTGATTGACATCGCCAATGTCCATATTGATAGAGCCGTTAGACGGGTATCTATTGCACGCGGACATGACCCACGCGACTTTACGATGGTGGCATTTGGGGGTGCAGGACCGCTTCATGCTTGCGAAGTCGCCCAACGTTTAGATATTCCACGTGTCCTAGTTCCACACACCCCAGGGGTATTATGTGCATTAGGCTTATTGGTCGCTGATGTTGCTGTTGAATATAGCCAATCCGTGATGCGACTCGCCACTCGTAATACCATTGCAAAATTGCGCGCTCAGCAAATCGGACTGATTGCAAAAGGCAGAGATGAACTCGAAAAAGAAAGCATTCATGAAGACAATATGGTCTTCCAAGTCACCCTCGATTTACGCTATGAGGGGCAAGCATACGAACTGAATATCCCATTCCAAGGGAATATCATTGATAACTTCCACAATGCTCATCAAGCCACTTATGGTCATGCCATGGAGGATAGAAAAGTCGAAATTGTCAATTTACGCGTTAATGGAACAGGCTTAATTCAGAAACCAACATTTGATGCCACCCTTGCTTATGCGATAGAAGCAAAGCCTTTTGCAGAAAAACCATCTCCACTTGGAACCAGTCTTAAGCTATTTAACCGTGCTGACCTACAAGCAGGTGCAACCTTTAGCGGAGAGGCACTTGTCTTCCAACTCGATAGCACAACTTATATCCCATCAAACTGGACAGCACGCGTCGATGGCTATTTGAATTTGATTTTGGAGCAAGTTTAGTTAAGTTGATGATTTAGCAGGTGGTATTGCATATGTACCAACGGCGTGTGCAATCGGCGCATCATTGCCTTCTGAATACAGGAATACATCCCCAACTATCAGGGTTTTACCGACTTTGATGAGTTTACAGTTAGCGATGATGTCTTGAGTTGCTGAAGGTTTCCGTAAAAAGTTAATATTCATATTGGTCGTAACAGCCAATGCAACAATTCCGATTTCACCCAAAATCGCAACATATAGAGCCGCATCTGAAATACCAAATAGCGTCGGTCCTGAAACTGTTCCCCCTGGGCGCAAATCTCCATGCTGGATATGATGCCGAATAACAGATGATTGTTCACCAACTTCATCAATTTGATATGGAAATTGGGGGAACTCTTTTTTAAAAAAGTCGATAATTTCTTGCTTGGTTGCCATGAAATAATCCTGCATACAACAAATAATATTTCTTGAAACATAACATAATATCCAGCTCGTACTAGTCTTTGATTCGCCCTTCTCCTGTATCGGGGTCAACCTCGACTATAATAGATTCGCCTGAGTGGAAGGTCTCATGTCGATCCATTTTACCTGTAGGTTCAAGTTCATCTTCCAATATATACCAAGTATCATCTATAGAATATATATGAACTGAATAACCCCATACCCCATCATCATTCTCCGCCATTCCCGTGATGGCACCCTCCACACCATGAATTTCAGCAGTATTAGGTTGCTGTGATTGAATCTTTACAATTTCATAGAATTGGAACTTAGACTCTCCCATTTATTTACCTTTGTAAGCATCATAGTCAATATCATAATCAAAGGATGCCTGCGGAGTAGCCTTCCACAGGCATCAGGTTTGTCGCTCAATTGCACACGCCAACGACGTTTAAATTGAGGAATCAGTTTTATAACTGCCGCTCTACGATTAAGCTACCGCTCCCTGATTAGGTCTTACATTATGTTGCTAGCGGAGCAGACGGGAAATGAGCCCGTACCTGCAATTTTATGTTCCTCAACACTTGATTTGGCGATGAACGACGAATGCTCAGTCTGGAGTAATAATCTGAGCTTTAGTCTCATCTGCTTGCCTCTTCCAATTGGGCTACTTCACCAAGAGTGGTGAAGGCAGGACTTGAACCTGCACTGTCAGTCAGATGAATTTTAATTAGCTTCATCTTGAGTTTGAGTTTGTACTCCTATGACCCATTATAGACCATAAGTTAATCTTTGAACAGGTACTCAAACAACTTTTCCCCGATTGTCTGTTTATCAACCTCAAGGCTATTCGCTTCTTCACGCGCAAATTTAACCGCCTCTTGCAAATCACGGACACGCCCTAGCAAAGCAGAGACACGTGTCGCAGGCATCGCACCTGAATATTTCACAGTCCGCCAATAGCCAACAATCACATCTTCATAATAGACTTCAACTTGGGCGGGATGCTCAGTTGTTGCCTCGGCTTTAACGTGATTGCGTGGAATTTTCTTAGTTTTGGTCGTCTGGATGGGTTCAGTTGCCCATACATCCTGTGATTCATCAAATGACCAAATTTCTGACGCATCTAAAACAGGGAGCTTCTTAATGAAGGTGTGAAGGTCTGTCAACTGCTTTTCAAGGAATAGCAGGTAAGTCACAGGGACTTTTTCAAGGATTATCTCACCATCGACCACGACATCAGCACGTGCTTCCCCATTTGCCCAATCTTTAGTCGCTGTAATATCGAATAGCTTGGCTAAGATTTCACTTGTTTGGGTAATCACTTCTTCAGTTTTGACTTGTACACGTGTCGATTCTGGTGGATATTGTTCCCCATCGTCATCGAGTGGACGGTATGTCCGCGCAATCCCTGTTAGCAAAGCAGGTTTTTGCAAAGTCTGGTGTGCATCAGTCAGTTCACGCATAGTCTGGCTTTTGATACTTTTTTCAATCGCAATGATTTGATTCAATTTTGGCATAGTGTTTCTCATTTTCAGTTTAATTTTGAACTATAACAAATAGTATACACTAATTTTGACCCTTAATGAACCAAATATAAAAATCTTTATACAATCAATCTAATAATAAATGACAAGTGATGTAAAAATAGTGATGAGTAATGTATAGAAAAGGCAATTCAAACATGACATTAGGCGTGACCGTTGGTAAATTTTATCCCTTTCATAAAGGGCATGATTATCTAATCCAGCAAGCCAAAGCACAGGTTGATCAATTCGTTGTGATGGTCGTCTATAAACCAGAACAAGAGATTTCTGGTGAGGTTCGTGCAAACTGGATTCGGCAACAGCACCCTGATATTGACGTTGTATTGTCCTTGGATGATATGCCCAATGACCCGACATTGTGGGCAGAACGCACTCGCCAAAAATTAGGGCGTTTTCCAGATTACACATTTACATCCGAAGACTATGGTATTAAATGGGCAAAGGCAATGAATAGCCAACATGTTGCTATTGATACAAGCAGAAAACACTTTTCAGTTTCAGGTTCTGAACTGCGGGATAACCTAAAAAAACATTGGCAAATGCTCACCTCACCAGCGAAAGCTTATTTCGCCAAGCGAATTTGCTGTATCGGTGCTGAATCCAGCGGATCAACAACCCTTGCAACAGACCTCGCGAAACATTATCAAACCGTGTGGATACCTGAATATGGACGCTGGTATTCAAAAGGTCGGCGTTATACAGTCAATCAAGAGATGTGGGATACAGACGAATTTGTCAAAATTGCAGAGGGTCAAATCCGATGGGAAGACGACTTAGCATTACGTGCGAATCAGTTGGTTGTATGTGATACAGATGCTCTCGCCACACATGTTTGGCATAGACGTTATGTTGGGCATTATAGCGAGGAGGTCGAAATGATTGCAGATACGCGTCAATACGACCTCTATATCGTAACTGCTCCTGATTTTAGCTTCATACAAGATGGCACACGCGATGGAGAACATATTCGGATGGAGATGCACCAGTGGTTTATCGAAGAGCTAACTCGCAAACAACATAATTTTATAGTGGTCTCTGGCTCACATGAAAACCGTATGTCACAAGCCATTACCACTATCGATAATCTCTTAAATTTCCAAAAATTGGATATTGTTTAATCTAACGCCACCATCGCTTCAATTTCGACGGGGATATTAAAGGGTAGTGATGACATACCCACTGCTGAGCGTGAATGTGCGCCTCGTTCTTGACCATAGAGTTCTAAAATCAGGTCAGAAAAACCATTAATAACAAGGGGGTGTTGTACAAAATCTGGTTCGCAGTTTACCATTCCAAAGACCCGACACCATGCTTGGATACGGTCTAAGTCACCGAGTTCGCGTTTGAGGCTAGCCAGCATCCCCAACGCAGTTAATTTCGCAGATTCATAGGCTTGCTCAACAGTTACATCGACACCGACTTTACCAAAAGGTGGCGCAATTGAGCCATCAGCCAGTTGTGGCGCATGACCCGATAAATAAGCAAAGCCCTTATGGATACGCACAAACACAAAGGGTAAATTCATATCTTGTGGGACTTTGACAGGAGCAGGTAATTCTAACCCCAACTCATTGAGTTTCGCTTCAATTTCCATCAGCTTACCATTCTTCTACTAAGGTTTCATCAACTTCATCAGGGCGTGGATAAAAGCGGTTATGGACATCTCCACCCCGTACAAAGTGATGATCACTCTCATCAAAAGTAATTGTACGGCTAATGACACGTCGTGTTGGAGACGCGACAAGAACCACATCAGACTCAATCATCCGCCCCGGCATAACCACCATACCCGACCCAACCCGACAATTATGCCCAATCGCACTACCCAGAACAATCTGCCCAGCCTCGCGCAAATCTCCTCTTTGGTCAACAGCACGAATTGGTTTCTGTGCAATCAAGTTAAAATCCGTAAAAGTATTACCAGCGCCAACAAAGCTATTACGCCCAATCACGCACATTTGCAGACAAGTGTTTTGAGCAACAATCGTATTTTCCATCACATGGGTCAAATAAAGTGCGGCACGAAATGGCAAAAAGCAGTTATTCCCGACTGTAGACATCATCATTACACAGCCTGCATCAATCGTCACATTATCGCCAATCGTACAGTTATCTAATACACAACCTGCACCAATCGACACATTATTTCCAATCTTAGCGGGTCCAGTGATAATGGCGGAGGGGTCAATACTACAATTTCGACCAATCTCAACTGTCGCAGAAGAACGCATAATTTGCTTTTGCTCTAACACTGCCTTCCATAGCAATTCTACATTCTTAAACACGCTAGTCTCAATTTGACGGTCAAGCCGACCTGCCCGTGCAAAATTGCCAAAGATAATGCTAGCAAAA
Organism: uncultured Anaerolineaceae bacterium; assembly: GCA_964352825.1. Lineage (GTDB taxonomy): Bacteria > Chloroflexota > Anaerolineae > Aggregatilineales > Phototrophicaceae > UBA6055. The sequence goes on along the minus strand of CAYGTY010000001.1, from coordinate 51,162 downwards.
TAGACATGTACCCATGTTTCGATAGAGACAACCGCCCGCATCGGTGTATAGTGCGTCAAGTTTCCTTGCTTCATTGTCATAAAATCAGGCACACTATAAAATCCGATTTCATGCGAATCACTCGGCACAATAATGGGGTCTATATCACTGGTATAACCATCAGGGAAGTAATACAAATCCATTAAATAGATGGTATTCCCATTGCTATCGGTACTCTCAACAAAATCCGTTGATAAGGGTAATGTATAATTTTGATAGGCTTTATCATCTGCACTAAAGGCCGCTCGTACCGCCCGTTTTTGTTTACGTGCAGTCTCCATAAAGTAAGTGAAGAATTCAATATCAAACCATAGATTATCGCGATAGACAACCGCTTCACCCTGCACGGATACGATTTCGTCAGTAGACTCGAATGTACCCGCCAACTCACATCCTTTACCCAGATACTCCAGTAGAATATCTTCATGATGTAATTTTAGGGGTTTTAAGCCAATAGTTAAGAGGCTTGCAGGTTCGTTATATGGCAAAACATGCTGGTCATCTTCAATAATGTACCGAAACATAGATAATCTATCCTTAGCTGAATAACTAGATGCCCTTATCGTTTAATGATATATCGAATTATTCGACATAACAATAAACTCAGACATCTGATTATATATTATTCACTATTGTTCAAGAAATCGCGGAGAGTGGTATGGAAGCGTTGTGGTTCATCCATCATCGGGAAATGTCCCGAGTTTTCAAAAAATGCTTCACGACTCGTCGGAGCAGATTGGAGCAATACTTTTCCTTGACCGGGGTTCACAATAATATCACGCTTGCCGTAGATGCCGAGAATAGGTACTTTGACCTCATGTAGCTCTTCACGCAAATCTGTTTTTCGGAGTGTACCAATACTTTCAAAAAACGAATCTGCCGAAACTTTGGAAGCATCTTCTTTCACCATGCTATGAATGGCTTTACCTTGTGGCGACCCAAAGCGTGTTAGTCCCATAATAAACAAATCAAGCACCAGTGGCAGACCATAAACCAGATGTGCAATACCCCGATACCCTGATAACTTCAAAAAGAAGTTTAAAGACTCGCCATCAACAGGTGAGCCAATAACAATCGTTTTGACTGTCTTTTCTGGGTATTTTAAGGCAACCGCCAAAGCAACCGTCCCACCCATAGAATGTCCAACAATCGGAGCTTTTGGGATGCCCAGCCTATCCATAAATTGATTCACTAACTGTACAAAATTCCCTACAGAAAAGTCTGACGCACGATCAAGCGATTCTCCAAATCCGAAAAAATCTAATGAATATGTGCGGAAGTCTTTACTTAGGTCTTCCATTGTGTCGCGCCATAAAGCCCACGACCCTAACCAACCATGCAATAAAATAACAGGGCGACCTCGACCCAACACTTCATAATGGACGATGCCCTGATCTGTCACCATTGTTGCCACGTGTGCAACCTCTTATCAAATTGATTCAATAGATATAAAGAAGAGTGGTTAGCCTTCCATCTCTTCAAGAATCGTATACAGCAGTTCCAAAAGTACATTCCGAACACTGTCACGTTCTTTTGCAACACAAGGCAACAACTTAATCCCTTCTTCGATGCTTAATGCAATCCGAAGGTCTTCTGGTTCCCATGCGTCAGGGTGATCTTGCTTATTAGCCGCAACCACATATGGCGTTGGTGCATAAGCACGGAAGGTTTCTAAAATACTGCGTGCTTCACGGAAGGTTTCTGGTTTGGCACTATCAACCATCACAATAAATCCAAGCATACCTTCTGCTAAGATTTCCCACATGAAGTCAAATCGACGCTGACCGGGTGTACCAAACAGATACAGGACGAGATCTTCGTCAACTGTAATACGACCAAAATCCATTGCGACTGTGGTATTTTCTTTCTGTTCGCGTTCATTTTCCGAAGAAATGTTACGATCAGTCGAAACCACATCAATTTCACTAATGGCTTTGATAAATTCGGTTTTACCGGAGCTGAATGGCCCTGTGACAACCATCTTTACTGTCTGCATAATACCCCGCTCTTCTTGTAATGATATTCAGAAATAATTTCAAAAAGCCTGTAATCCAATGACATTATAAGGATTTGAGCTTCGCAATCAGCTTATTCACAACCTTCTTATCTGCAACTGGTGGTGCTTTCTTACTACGCCGTGAACCTGCACGTTTTGCTGCACCTGTACCACGCGGTTTGACAACAATGACCAAACCTGCCTGTTCCAGACCATAAACTACCCGACGAATTTCCATCTCAGACATATTATTTTGCTTCGCAATTTGTCGAATCGTATTTTTCGGGCTGACATAAGAGACAACCTTCCACTCTTCGACACTGAGATGAACCCCCTTGAATTTTTCTCTTGGATTTTCGGGGAATTTAAGGGATACGTCAAGGTTTTCAATGTGGGATTTGAGTTGTTCAACTTCACGAATCCGCCGCGCCCCTTCGATAATAACATTTTCTAGGTCAATAGGAACCATGATATGTTTAGAATCGGGCTGAACATCATCATCAAATCGGAACGGACCTTCTCCCCAAGTCATCAAATTGTAAATGACATCCAGTATGTTTTGCTTCACACAAGCGACAATATCACTTTGTGTCACATACTTGGCACCAATCAGACGCATCGCCAATGCTTTATCACTCGTATTTTGAGCACGGGCACGGAGAGCATCTGCTTGCTTATCTGTCAATTTACCTGTTTTATTTAAAACAGCAACCAAGCCATTGTCTTGACCCGATAATTCTGCAAAGATGAGTTTACCTTTGTTGAACGCAATACGGGCGCGCTCTCCACCAGGTTTCATCTTGGCATTACCCATCGCATCTTCATCGCCCGTTGGGACACTTTCAAAGATGGTCAACATCCCTGAACGCTTTGACAAGTTGACTAAGTTCAATAATTGTGTAGTACTAAAATCTCGAATATTGCCTTGAAGTGGCATGTAATGCCCCCTGAGCTATTACAGAACAAAGATTAACAAGAGGAGCACCTTACGACAAACATAAAACTAATTATAGCGTGATGGCGTTTTTACGTCAACTTTATGAATGATCGTCGGTTTCCCGTCTATTGACTGCTTCATCAGAAACAGACAAACTAATGTTTGTAGCAATTTTAATACACTTTAGGCTTGTGAACAATTAAAATCAGTAAAAATTCCTTACGGATTTAAAAATTGATGAGGAAAATATCTCTATGCGCTCGACTATAAACATACTTTCCCTAGCTGTCATTATGACACTGATATGGTTTTCTGCCAATCGCCCACCATTAATTGCAGAAACAGATGATACGATATATGCAAATATCAATCGTTTGAATCAACAAACCAATGACGAAACAGCAACCGCTACATTGACACCTGCACCCATGCCAGATGCAATCGGACCTTATGAGTTTGCCGAAAATATCAATCCGCTGACAGGGTTGGCAGTTGACGATACTGCACAGCTTGAACGTCGCCCAATTATTGTCAAAGTCTCAAACTCACCCGCTCTCGTCCGTCCACAATCAGGTATTGGTCAGGCTGACCTCGTTTGGGAACATTATACAGAAGCAGGTGTCACCCGTTTTTCGGCATTATTCTATAGTCAAGCTCCTGAACGGGTGGGGTCAATACGCAGTGCGCGACTGATTGATTATGAACTTGTCCCCATGTATCAGGGCATTTTAGCGTTTTCTGGTGCAAGCATCGGTGTTGATAAACGCATTTATGGCTCGGAAGATGTAAAAGCGTTTTTGTGTCAAGGACGTGAAGACGATGTGCTTGAGCAATGTTATGTTGAAGCAGATGCTCATGCCCCTGGGATTGTTCCCCCTTCAGAATTTGCAGACCGTGCCTATAAAGGTGTGTTTTATGGTCGCCCCTATTATTATCGTGATGAAAATATCCCTGTTCCCCATAATATGTTTGTCAGTGTAAAAGATTTATGGGAACTCGCAGAAGCAGATGGACATGGTCAACGCCCTGAACTCGTCGGCATGGCATTTCATCCAGAACCACCTGCAAATTCGGATGGGTCGGGCATTTACGCACAAATTCGTTACGAAACGACTTTGGTCGAGTGGCATTATGAGGCTGAAAGTGGTCTTTATTACCGCTCATCAGATAGCCAACCCCATTATGATGCCAACCTAGACCAGCAAATTACAGCCAATAATGTTGTGGTTGCCTATACGGGTCACTTCCTGACAGATATTGTAGAAAGTGGTTGGGGGGATAATATTCATTGGAGTGTCCAAAATACAGTTTGGCCCGAAGGCGATATGATTTTATTCCGTGATGGATTGCGCTATGAAGGCAGATGGGTGCGCCAAACACGCTCAGACATGATGGGATTCCGTACAAATGACGGCGAACTCTTATATCTAAAACCGGGTAATACGTGGTTTCAGCTTGTACGCTTAACCGAGCAAATGAATCCTGAACGCGAATGGGTTAAATGGGAGTAGGTGACGACAGTAACAAAAAATTCTAAATCATCTATATTTTGGGTGCATCGAAGCCATAAATAACCTATAATAACATCATTTAAACTTAGTGTTGGAAAATATAGGTTATGTCACCCGAACTCAATCAAGCGATAGAATTGATGAAAACAGGTAAAACTGAGCATGGTGCGCGCATGTTAAATGCCATACTCAAGCGACCCGAATTAAGTAACACGGATAGAGCAATTGCTTATGTTTGGTTAGCCGAATCACAAGATGATATTTACTTCAAAATCAACTGCCTAAATCGTGCGATTGATGCCGACCCACAAAATCAGACTTATCAACAACGCTTGAATTATCTACTGGCACAACAACCACAACGTCCAGCTTATCCAACACAACGTCCAGTGCCACCACAGGGCAAACCACCGACATTACCCAACCAACCAGCATCCCTACCTAATCCCGTCTTACCTGATTCGCAACCCATTAATATCATCTCTCCTGATATGAGCGAAAGTCAACAGATGCGGGCATTACGTGATATGCCACCACATCAAGATGAGCGACACACAACAGGGCAACAATTTATATCTGACCCAACGCAACGTAACCAAATTATGCAACAGGTCAATCCACCCATGCGAAGTGGAGATACAACTCAGTTACCATCCGTAAATATGTTTGATGACCGTTGGGCAACATCAACTCAACCTGTTGTCAATCAACCAAATCTCACACCACGAACACCCCAATCTAGCGCACCCCATCGCCTCAGCCAACCGCCACAAGTTATCGGTATTCGGCAAGGTCCTAACGGCAATGGAAGCGGTGTATTTGTCACAATGGATGGGTTAATTGCAACCACACGCTATGTTATCGGCGGTAGTGAGCAAGTCATGGTGGAGATTGATACCAATTATGAGACTGTCGGACGCGTGGTGCGGACATTCCCAACACTTGACCTCGCCCTCATTCATGTTAATGTGCAATTAGACCGTGTTTGGCCCCCGACCCAAGTCCCTGTCATGGCAGAGAATGAAGCCTTTGTCTCAATTGGCTATGATGGAGCAGTTATCCGCGGGAATCGTCGTAAATCCAAAACTCGGCTCGCAAGCCATTGGATTCCAACCAGCATCCAGCTAGCAAATTTAAAGGATGCGGGGGGACATGCTATCTATGACAATAACAGCTACTTATTGGGGATATTGACCCACAATGCCAGCCGTGAAACAGGTTATGTCTATGGACTACATATTTCTCACATTTATAATCAAGTCCGCCAATATTTGACAGAACGCCAACAAGCAGGCAATGCAGGTTATTGCACCAGTTGCGGTAATATAACCCGTGCCGAACATTATGGCGGATATTATTGTGAAACCTGTGGTGCTTTGTTGCCCAAATTTAACAAAATGACACGCCAACATCGCAGTACCCCACAACTTTTACAAATTTACAATGAAAACCTCAGTCGGGCTTGCCCACGCTGTAATGCAAAAGTCGGTTATTATAATGCCAAGTGTTTACGCTGTAGTTATGACCTTGAAGGTAAACCCTAGCTATACAAAAGGAGACATAAGATGAGCTTTTTATTTGGAAGTCGTCCACAACGCAAAGACCAAGACAGCTTAAATAAATTAGAGCAATCTGCATATACGGTTGAACAGATTTTAGGAAATATTGGTGTTGACCCAGTTGAAGCACGGATGCGTGTTGATGCTGGATATGCTTGGAACTTCCAACGCGGTTCGGCATTAATTGAAGTCTATGTCTCGCAAGAAGAACGGGGTTATCTACAGGTCTTATCACCGATTATGCACCTGCCATCAACCAATCTGCTGGCACTCTATCGAAAATTGCTTGAACTCAATTTACAGTTGACCAACGCCTCTGTTGGCGTTCATGAAGATGTTGTTTATGTATTTAACGAGCGTCCCTTAGAAGGACTCGACCCAGAAGAAGCCGATTCAATTATTCGTAAACTCGCAATTTATGCCGATGAACTTGATAACACACTTGTCGATGAATTTGGCGGACGGATGTACAGTCAGGCGTAAGAGAGGATAATGGTATAATGTGACAAAAGGTATAAGGAGCTATCATGACCGACCAGCCCAAGTTACGTGTCGATGCTGATTTATATTACCAATCAACAGAATACCTCGACCATGATTCCATCCAGCTAATTGAAGGTGAAGTGATAGTCCCGATGCCACCTATTCCCAAACATCAAGCGATTGTTGGCGAAATATTTTTTATATTCATGACATTTGCAAAAGCATCTTTGAGTAAAGCCTTCATATCCCCTATTGATGTCTATCTGGATGCACATAATATATATCAGCCTGATGTATTATATCTAAAAGAAAATAGTTCCTGCCGTGTAGACGAAAAAAGATTAGTTGGCGCACCCGAACTCGTGGTTGAAGTCTTATCTCCCAGTACAGCCAAATTTGATCGACAAGAAAAATACTTTGCCTACGAAAAACATGGTGTCCAAGAATATTGGATTGTTGACCCGATTCATGAGCTAATCGAAGTATGGGTATTAACCGAGGCAATATTTGTACGCCAAGGAGCTTATGATACAGACGATACATTCTCCTCTCCGATTTTAGAAAGTATGATTAACGTTCAAGATATATTCAGCTAGCAATTGCTAACATTCACCTAAGCAGTTGTCTCTAAATTTATCGCCTCTATAATAGAAGTATAGCACTCAACGAATTGAGTATAGGGAACAGCGATGGAAGTCGGAATTTTAATTAAAGACCAATATCAAGTAGTCGAGCATGTCGGACGTGGTGGGATGGCAGATGTATGGTCTGCACGTGACCAACGGCTGAATCGTCTTGTGGCAATCAAGACCATTGCACAAAGCCTTTCGACAGATGCCGACCCAATTGCCCTATTTGAGCAAGAAGCCCAAACCATTGCCCAGATGGAACACCCCCATATCTTACCCATTTATGATTTTGGAGATTATCGCAATAGCCTCTATATTGTGATGCGCTATGTAACGGGTGGTTCACTAGAAGATAAACTCGAAGATAAACCCCTAACACTGCAAGAAACCTTACAAATCGGCAGTAATATCGCTAAAGCCCTTGATTATGCACATGAAAATAATGTCATCCACCTCGACCTCAAACCACCTAATATTTTGATGGATAGTAGCGGTTCGCCTTATTTAGCAGATTTTGGTTTAGCAACCGTATTAGATAAACAGGGGCGAGCGCGTAATCCTGGGTCTGGCACATTACTGTATATGGCACCTGAACAACTTATAGCAGAAGTCATTGACCATCGTGCTGATATTTATAGCTTCTGCATTATGATATGGCATATGTTAACGGGTACACTCCCCTTCGATGGCATGATACCGATTGCAATGAAACAACTCCAATTCCAAGAGGAGCTACCGAGCTTAGATCAATTTAACGAAGACATCCCCTATCAAATCACAGATATTTTACGGCAAGGCACATCTGTCGAAGCGAACAATCGGCAAGGGTCACTGACCGAGATTATTGAACAGATGCGCGAGACACTTAAAGCCAGCACAATTGACCTCGATGACGCATGGGGTGGTATTGATGCCAGTGCATTTGATCAACTCTTTGGCGTTGACGAAGCACTCAATCTAGGAATTGAAGATGCCGTGGTGATGGAAGCCGCTGATATTTACATTCGTGCAAAACATACATGGTCGGGTGGTAACGGGCGATTCTTGCTTGGTGTCAGCCACTTCATGATGATGTGTGATTATTATATGGAAGCCGAAGAACACGGGTTAGAGCTTGATGATGCAGGGAAGCAGATGATTTTACGTGGTGCGCTTGAATATGATTATCAAGTGGATTACTGGTGGAATCAACTGACAGAAGTAGACCAACGCTGGGTGTGTCTGCATACCATTCGTAGCGAAAATGCACCTGCCCGTATCCGTGCATTATATCGTTTGGAAACATTACCCGATGACCCACAAACGTCTAGCATCCCTAAATTAGTTGCTAATGCACTGGCGATTGAGACCATTCCAGAAGCCAAACTCGCGGCATTGGCGGTATTAGGGACACGCGCAAAACTCATCAAACCGAGTCAGTCTTATAACATCAAAACAGAATATCGCGGTCAATTGCTCAATACAACCGCACGGCTCGGTATCGAGATACTGCCACCAGAAGTCTGGCAAGAAGCAGTCTATTCTCCCGAAATTGATTTACTCATCGCAGAAGAAGCCCTCAAAGAAGATGGGGATGATGCCGTTACAGAACGTGCCGCACGGATTATCGGTTTAATGCACTCACTGACAGCGTTACGAGCGATTGCTGATGCCCAACGTCAAAACCAACCGAAGGCCTTGCGCGCGCTGGCATTAATTCGTGATGAAGCCCCTTATTTGCCTGATGTTGTATCAAGACAAGCACGAGCTTATGCTTGGGTCGCCAATACAATTCGGCGGATTACCGATGTGCCAATGCAGTTGGTTTTACGTTTCATCTTTGCTCTATTGGGCGGTGCAATTGGCTTTGGTCAACATGTGTATATCACCTACCGCAGTCAGGCACTATTTGTACCGCAACGCTGGGGAAATACCCTAGCCGTCGGTCTATTGATGGGTCTATTTATCGCAATCCTAGTGATGTTCTCTGATGCCCTTATATCCAGACTGAAGGGATTTTGGCCGAATTGGCTCAGGCTGATTGCCTCCGTTGGGTTTGGTATTTTATTCGGAACATTAACGTGGACAGGTTTTACATGGCTCTATCTGAATCAACCCCCTGTCTGGGATTTGATGCGGATGGGAGG
>CAYGTY010000001.1:39053-41782 GCA_964352825.1 uncultured Anaerolineaceae bacterium | reverse complement strand
TTGTGACTTTGGCAACATGGCAATGGAAGCGTTGGGGCGCAAACGGCTTAATTGCATTTGCCTTATTATTTGTCGCAGGGGCATTCTTAGCGGATTATCGGCATGTTATTACAGACGCAAACGAGGGTCTATACCCTCAGTTATTCACAGTTCAAAGTTTTGTCACATGGGCGATATGGGCAATTGCTACAGCCATCATGACCGTCGGTATTATGCGCCATAAGCTCTGGGGTGCATTTGGTTTAATCGCGATGATAGGGATATGGTTCATTATCTCGCTATTCCTGAATGACATCGGCGATAGTCTAACAACCTTAGCGATTTTACATGTTCCATTAATTGCATATGCTGTTCGTTTTGACTGGCACTTATTTGAAAGTGGTGAGCGCAAAGAAAAAGCGAAACAGGACGCACTTATCCCAGCACCCATAACAACACCAGCCGATAGCACTGATATGGAAAAAATAGTTGCACCTGTTGCCATCCCTGCATCCGAACTGGGTACATCAGTTGAAATTGGTAATCCAATCATCAATGCCAGAAACCTAGAAACCGAAGTAGACCCGATGAGTGCAGATGTAAGCCCATTCATATATGATGAAGATGATATAGACACAACCGAGTTCCAGACCGAGCTTAGCCCAATCTTACCCGACCCTGACCCACGCTTACTGGAAACCGAATTTGATATTAATAATCCCAGTACTGATATTGAACCTGTGTTGGATGACATAGATACAGGCATCATGGAGAGCCAAGCAGACCCAGATGAGTTGAACAAGCCAGATTCAGGAACGCGCAAAGGTCTCAAAATTGATACAGGCTTACTCTCGTCGAAAACAACACCTGCACAGCCACCAAAATCCGATTCTCAAACACGAAAAGGTCTCAAAATTGATACAGGCTTACTCTCATCGAAGACTACACCTGCTGATACAGACAAGCCAGCTTCAGGAACACGCAAGGGACTCAAAATTGATACAGGCTTACTCTCATCGAAGACTACACCTGCTGATACAGACAAGCCAGCTTCAGGAACACGCAAAGGACTCAAAATTGACACAGGGTTGTTAGGGAAAGATTCATCAAAGACAGAAGCATCAGATAACCTAGATGATGAAATAGACCCTAGCACCAAAGATGATACTATTCCATCTCGTAAAACAACACAACTCAGCACAGCACAGATTAAAAAAGAAATTGCTGAAGAAGCGATACGGATGAAAGAAGAGGCTGACCGTCAAAAGGCGAAAAATAAAGAGTCAAAACCCAAGTTTAAGCTCACTACCAATCTCGTCAAGAAAGACGATAAAACTTCAGAAGAAGACGAATAAGGGGGACAGTCTCCCCCACTTTCTTTTAACGAAAACTATCACAATTGCCAGAGAGTGTCATAGCCGACCCATCGACCCACCCAGCACTCTCAAAAGCAGGGACATAAAGCTGATACCAGTCGCCCTCACGCTTGATGATTCCGAGGCTAAGACCATTTCTAAACCGCCCATAATATTCCCCATCAGGTTCAACCCGAATCGTTGCAATTTCATCAGTTGTATTCACCAAATCACAATCTAAAAGAGGACCTGAATAGGGGATTTTCGGAGCGTTTCGGCAGGCATCAGGCGATAATATTTTAAGATAATTGGCTGGAACCCATCCACCATTATATAGTTGATACCAACCTGAAGTAGATGTCCCTGTCGCAGTATAGACTGTACCATGTGTCAATTCCCCGACCACCGTACTCCAGTTCGCAGGTTCGGTATAAATTAAGGTTTTGGTATTATTCGAATGTGTTGTGATTTCACAAGTGCTTATCAGTTGTGATTTTTGACAAGAGAATTCATCACAAATACAGGTCGCTGATAATCGCACAGGACCATTTGATATATAAGCCCCATCAATCGGTGTGTTGGGTAAATCGACCCCAAACCAACCATTGATAAAGAAATCCACGGGTAACCAACTGTTAGCATATAGTTGACCTAAACGCTCGGAAGTCTCACTTTGGGCAGAGCGAATATTAACGTTGAAGTTACCAGCCGTATAGACATAGCAACCATCAGATGGATACGGTTGAGGATTCCCAGCATAAAACAGATTCGGGTCAAGATTAGGAGTCGGAGGAACAACCTGTTGACGCGCACATCCATTACTATTACAGGTGCAAATGCTATCCAAAACGGTTGGCTCGCTGCTGATCCACATCCGATGCACCACTGTCCCTGACAAATCTATCTGATACCATCCACTCACAAGTCGTGAAATCGCAACCCACTCGCTACCAATCAATTGCCCAACAATGGATGCACTCGTATTGTTAGCAGTACGGATATTGGTTGTGACAGTTGCTTGAATACCACATTGATTTTGTGGACGACTCCCACGCACATAATACAAATTATCAGATTCAGACGCGCTTGGTTCTGATGAAATGATATTTGTATCTTGAATATTGGTTGCACTATTAATTGTCGTATTCGTTTCTGTATCCGAATCTGTAGTGACTTCTGAAGCAACTTCAAGTTGAGTCTCAGCTTTCGGGGTTGCTGTAATTATCGTTTGAATCACTTGTGTCGATTGTGTCGCCCCTGCTGATAAGTTACAAGCGAGCAAAAGCAGAGCCAGCGGTAATAGATATAGAATCTTAGAGCCTGATGTTCGCATCAAATTCTCCTTTTGTGTCAGCCTACTTGTATAGACACAGAATTTACGATAAACGTTCCCAA
>CAYGTY010000001.1:10442-38953 GCA_964352825.1 uncultured Anaerolineaceae bacterium | reverse complement strand
TGATTGTTATAATCAATTGGATAAACAACAAACGAAAGCATTGCACAATGTCATCACAAAAAAGATTACTCATTATCGGTGGGATTATAGGATTACTCGGTGTCGCGATTGGAGCATTCGGAAGTCATGGCTTATCGAGTTTATTAGAAGCCAATGGACGGGAAGGGACATTCGATACGGCTGTTCAATATCACCTCATTCATGCTGTGATGCTGGTCGTGGTTGCACTCTTACCCAGTAAATCATTAGATCATCCTGCGATTTATCGGGCTGGATATTTCTTCCTTGCAGGGATTATCTTATTCAGTGGGAGTTTATATATTCTCGCGATTTTCAACTTAGGCTTTATGGGAGCAATCGCCCCCATTGGTGGCACAGCCCTAATTTTGGGATGGGGCAGTATCGCATGGGGTGCATACCGCAGTAACTTATAGGGCTACCATTCAATGGGCTTGAGTATCCAATCAAGTCCCCAACTTCCACTATTGCCCTCTTGTAAGTCCCAAGCATACATCAGCATACCGCGCATCTGAGCAAATTGTGGAAGTTGTGATACCCAGAACTCATCAATTGTGTGTTCTGTCTGATAGCCACGCATAAACGCCTGACGAAATGCTCGACGTTGCTCAAGAGGACGATCATAAAATTCCAATAAAGCACGCGATACATCGGCAATATACCAGTGAAAATTCGGTTCATCAAAATCAACCGTGCGCGCAATTGTCCCATCCCAGATAACATTCCCAGGGCGATAATCTCCGTGAATTAAGCCGTAATCGTGTTTCGGTAAGTTATTCATATAATCTGTCAGTTGCGCATAAACAGCTTGTATCTGTGGCGGTGACTCAGTGTAGATGGTTTGTTCAATATTTTTCCAGAAGCCTTGGACTGTCGGGAATTGATAATCAATCGCTGTTGAGGGTTCATATCGCCGTGAAGCAGCATGGAGTTTACCTAAAGATTGCCCCCATGCTTTATAGACAGGGAGGTCGGTATGGTCTAAGCCGATTTCTGCACCTAATGCCTCTGTTTGTGCCGCCGCATAATAGCCACCTTCTAAGATTTCAATATAGTTGCCCTGTGTGGATTGTACAGGTTGACCCACAGGCACATCATTATCCGCGAGGAAGCGTAAAAAGTGCATCACATGTCGGACTTTATTGAGTGGATGCAATACCTCATGACCAATCCTTAGATAATAACCTTTACCCCCTGCTTCAAAGCGATAGACGATATTATAGGCTTGCCCAACCAACTTGAGCGAATTAGGATTTCCGCCCCATAAATTACCAATCAAATCAGGCAAGAGATCATGATTAAAACTATCGCGTTTACTATGCCAATCAATCGTAGTCATTCCCCATCCAACCTATTTAACTATCATCCATATCCAACAAATCATAATTTTCAGCATTCCGCACCAACAAGACCGACCCAACCGACTGGACGAGGTCATTTAAGCGTTCAGCATAAGCAGATTCCTCACCATCAGCAGGTAAGCCCATCCCCAAAATTGTTAAATCTGTATCTTTAGCATTTTCTCGTATCACCTCTGCAATTGTTTTTTGATAATTCGGATTCACAATAATCAGCGGTTCGGCATCCAAGCGCATCTCTTTAAGCAAACTCTGCATATGCTCGGTTGTATCAGAAACACCTGCTTCATCATCAATCACACGAATTAAGCGAACTTGGGCATCGCGCCATGTCGGATGTCGTTCAATCAGATAAGCTAAGAGAAGCATCAAATCTTCGTTCCCACCGCTCCCTTGCCACCAAACATCCATACGGTCACGTTTTCCAAAATCATGATCATCATCTTGATTAAGGAACAACACCGAGCGATTAAGTAATACCAAGTCGCGCAGTAAGTGCATTTGCATGGTGCGACCGTCTTCCGTCCGTGACCAGCCCAACAGAACTGAGTTCACTGTAATGCCACCAATCCCATGCGACTGTGCGACCATCCGCGCGCCTGTCCGAAAGTCACTGACAATATCGGCTTCAGCAAAGGCAGACATATTATTCTTCGCGATGTATTCGCGGATTGCATCACGGGCTTTATCTTGGATACCACTTTTTGCCATATGGCGCACATCACCCACGATCAATTGGAAGAAAGTCACCAATCCACGCCCCAAGCTCAGCCACTCAGCCATCTCGACCAATTGCTGGCGGTTGTGCGGTTGTCCTGTAAAGACAATAATATTGGGTCGCCAATTTTTGACTGTCCAACGGGTTTTCTCTAAATTGAGCAATGACCAACGGCTCATCGCAAACCAGACACCCGAGCGCACATCGCCCCATGTACTTTCAATACTGCGACGTTGTAGATAAATGAAAAAACCATAACTCACGACAATCGCCACAATCGTAGCAGCTGGGTTAATTAAGAACATCGCGCCGTAACAGCCAATCGCACCCAAGAAAGACACATACCACGGAATCCTAAAACGCGGACGATAACTAGGATTATCTACTAACTTTTCAATTGCACTGGTTAAATTGACCATCCCATAGGTATTGAGGAAGAACATCGAAATAATCGGGGCAACAGCATTTAAGTTTCCCGCCCAAATCACCACAAAAGCAATCGCACCTGTAATCAAAACCGCCATACGAGGTTCGGTCTTGCTCCCCATATTGCTGGCAATCCAACGCGGTACAACAGCATCATTGGCAATGGCTTGCAAGGTACGCGGTGCCGCCAACACACTCCCTAATGCAGACGATAAGGTACTTGCCCACACCCCTGCCAAAATCGCCGCAGGTATAATCGCAATTTGACGCATCGACATGGAGTCACCCAGCAATTGTTCACTGGTTAGGTTGAAGGCAAAGATAATCACTACCCCCACATAAATCACAGCCGTAAACAAGATACTGGCGATTGTTCCTAGTGGAATACTTTTTGAGGGGTCTTTGAGGTCACCTGATAAACTCACCCCCACTTCAATACCTGTCACGGCAGGAAAGAATATCGCAAACACCATCCAAAAACTGACACCCTCGGAGAAGTTGGGTTGTAAGGCGGGTGTACTCGCACTCCCAAAACCGATAATCCCACCGACAAAAAATGACCCTAAGCCAAATAATAAAATTGCCAAAATAAAATACTGTATTTTTAAAGCAAAATCCGCCCCAGCATAAGCGATGGCGATAAAGGCAATGACAACCAGTGAAGAAATAATTTGTGGGTTAAATTGTGTAAAAAACTCAACTGTCATCAAGGCTTCAGTAAAACCAATCACATAAAAAGCAACACTTATCGCCTGTGACAGATAGAGTGGAATCCCAATCGCGCCACCAATTTCAAGACCTAAAGACCGTGAAATAATATAATAATTACCACCTGCACGAACCGTCATATTGGTTGCAATCGCAGATAGAGATAAACCTGTTAGTAAGGAAATTGCGTTACCGAGGAAAACGATAATCAACGCGCCCCATAACCCAGCTTGCCCTGTGACAAATTCCATTCGCAAAAACAGAATCAGCCCTAAAATCGTCAGAATATTCGGTGTAAACACACCCGTAAATGTCCCAAAGCGTCCTGTTGCGTTGGGTGAAGGTTTTGCATCTTTGCTATTTGGCATTGATAGTCCCTTATCCGATAGTCCGCATGATACTATTACAGGACAAGCGATTCGACAAGAAAACAATTATGAGTCTCTGATTAATGCAATATCAAATGCAGTTCTTACACAAACATATTGACATATCGCATTTTATCAATATGATAGAGGTATGGATATGATAAAAACATTTAAAGCACTTAATAATGAAAAGCGGTTACAAATCTTGGATTGGCTGAAACAACCCGAAGCCAACTTCCCACCCCACAATGATGTTCCGGGGTTTGAGCAGGGGGTTTGTGTATCGAATATTCAAGAGAAGCTAGGCTTATCACAATCAGCAACTTCTCAATATATGTCGATGTTAGAAGATGCAGATTTAGTTATCTCGACGCGTATTGGCAAGTGGACATATTACCGCCGTAACGAAGACGCGATTCAAGCATTTGGTGACTTGTTAAAAAATCAGTTATAGACTTTTTTTAGAAAAACATATTAATAAATTGCGATATGTTTATTTAATCTTTAAAAACGCAATAAAGTACAATACGAACCTTTATCACCTGCTATACACTATATCTAACTGATTTAAGTAGAGAGGCAACATCATGAACTTGTTAAATCCGATTCAATCCAGCAACACAATGATGCAAGCAGCAGTTGAGCAATTAACAGGTCAGGAAATCAATAGCCTAGATGTCAAGCGAGGCGGTATGCTGTTTCGTCTGATTAAAGGACGCGCATGGATTACCATTGATGATAATGATGTGATTGTCGAGCAAGATGAAGAGGTTCACCTGCCGATTAGTAAACACCGTGTTATTATCTCGTCCGCTAATCCCTATCAAGCTATTCAATACCAATTGTTATCCGCCTAAATCAGTCGAGAAAATTAGGAGACACATCATGCAAGTACAGAGCCAGCAAGATTATATCTTCGATGCCCCCAAAACATTATCAACCGAGACAGTAAAATTGACTGTCACACGAGGCGATGCTTGGGTATTCACGGATGATTGTAATTTCATCATGCACTCAGGGGAACAACGAACGATTAGCCCACAAACAAAACCAGCAATTATCCGCCGTGCTTATACACGGGGTTTCGCCAAAGTCCAAGTTGAAGTTGTTGCGTAAGTCACTAAACTAGAGCGTATTCTTCTTCGCTACAGACCCGTAATGTACCCGCTAACTCATGTCCGAGGAAGTGGGTTTGTCCATTTACCTCTAATTGCAAAGGGCCGTTGAAGGGTGCGCGGTGTACCAAGTGGAATTTTGTTCCCGGTTCGAGGGTTAAATCGTGGAAATATTTGAGCTTTTCTTCATCATGAGTATGCACACGACTAATCACATAATCGTTGTTCATCTCAACATCAGATAGCGGATAATCGACAACACGAGGCATTTGACCATCAGCAGTTGGAATCGGCTCGCCATGCGGACAGCGTTTCGGATAACCACTCATCTCATCCATTTTATCAACCAAAATGTCACTGACTGCCCCACCTAAATTATCAGCATCATCATGGACTTCATGCCACCCAAATTGCATCACATCAACAAGAAAACGTTCAACCAAGCGATGCCGACGGATATTCATTAGAGCTTCATGTTCCCCTTGTGGGGTCAAGCGAATTCCACGATAAGGTTCATGTTCCAAAAATCCAGCCGACTTAAGACGTTGTACCATACGCGTGACAGCAGGCGCAGACACATGCAATTCCTCAGCAAGTGCAGATGTAGAAACATAGGGGTTATCAGGTTGATAGTAGGCAATACGATAGGCTTCTGCCAAGTATTCCTGCATAGAGTCCGTCGCGGTCATGCTATCCTCAAATCCGACAAACATAATAAACTAAATATTCATCATAAATATACATGATAAACAGTTCTGTTCGCAAGCGTTAACTCATAATTTAGCCAACGTTAAATACATTTCTAATGTATCATACATTTAAGGATTGGCGCGTAAGCTCATCATATAATTCACCAAAGCAGATAATTCAAAACTCGATTCTTCATCAAACCCATCCCCATATGTCGAAGTTATGATGTGATTATTTAAATCAAAATCATCGGATAATTCATCAAAGGCAGACGTAGATACCCCAAACCAATCGCGTCCATCCGATGCGCCATCAAAGTGGCAACTCGCACAACTGAGGTAGGCTGTCCCACTGACTTGTACATCATTGGCAGTATGGAATAAAGTTGCACCAACTTGTGTTTCTAAATCAGGTAAATTCAATGTTGAAGGAATCGTATCTGTCACACTATAGAATCGTGTTTCGATAATAGAAACAGAGGAATCAACTGCACTTTGCACATATAAAACAGTCGAATCACCAGATAATGTAATACCACGCGGATTTCCTGATAATGCTGTGTGTTCTATTGCCAGACCACTCGCAAGGTCGATGATCGATAAATCGGCACTGCCAGCATTCACCACAAATAAACGACCCTGTGCGACATTCAACACCACACTAAAGGGCATATTCACAGGTCTATCGGCAATATCTAGCCAAATGGTGCGCTCACGCAAGATTCGCATTTGAGCTAAGTCTATCACTAAAATACGTGGGCGAATGATACGGTCAAATGTAGGGGTCGGGTTATCGGGATATGTAATCGATTGTGGTACATATGCCAAACCGTTGCGATGGTCAACATAGATAAATTGACTTAAACCGCTATTATCCCCTGTCGAAATTGTACGTACCACATCAGCTACAGGCAAGTAAATTAAGCTAATCTGCCCGCTATGAAAATGGGTTACATAGAGGAAGTCGCCCCAAATCGCTAAACCTGTTGGCATATCAGGGGTCGGAATATCTTGAAGGATGTCACCTGTTGCTAGCTCAATTTCAATAACACGGTTATCGCCTTGCAAGCTGATAAAGGCTGATTCATCGTTATCCGTAATCACGGCATAGGGTTGTGTACCAATTTCATAGGTAGCGATAAGGGTCTGCGACTCAAGGTCAACCACAGATAAGCTATCATCACCGAAGTTTGTCACTAACAAACGTGTGCCATCAGGTGTCACATCAATACTACGAGGGTCATCCCCAACAGCAATTTCAACAATGAGTTCATTTGCCCGTACATCCATCACCGCAACCGAATCCGTCAACATATTCACAGTTGCAACCCGACCATTTGATAAAGTCACCAAGCTATTGCTAGAAAAAGCAGGAAAATTAAAGGAATCGGGCAGATCATAAAGCGGTAATTCATCTTGCGCGGACACACTTAACCCTAAACATAAGAGCATACAGACTAAACAAAATTGACGTATCATCGGAGCATTGCCTCATTGTAGGAGTAAGTTAAATCGTGAGTCATGGTGTAGCTTCGTGTGCGTATCGCAGGGTCACTATTTTCATCTAAGCCCGTCATGACCAATGTCAGTGTCACCACATCCGCCACATAATTACCCTCAGCAGTTTCCAGCAGTTCAAGATTGGGATAATCGCGTGTGAGTTGGGTTGGATTATAGGTATAGCTTGTGCCTGATGGAAATACGGTCAATTCTTCTTGCGATAATATCCAAGAGGGGGTCATCACAGTTGCAAAAGCACGTACCTCTGTCCAACCTTCAGGAATAGAAAGTGGGAAGATTTGGTTTACTTTACGGGTCTCAGTCATAAATTCTGCCTCACCCAAAGGCGGATTATCCTCGGGTACAACATAAATATCATAGGACAATGAACCCTGTGGATAAGGGCGTTCCAGCTTTCCAGCCGATGTTTCGCCCTGATAACGCATCTGAATATCAATTGTCCAACGCCCTATTTCATCCAGTGTCATATCATTTTCGGATGAATAAAAATATCCCACAGCATTCGCAAGGTCTGCAAACTGAGTTTTCTTACCTGAAGGTGATGTAATCTCAATATCCAATTCGGCTGGCAGTGTTGGCGCAACTTGTCCCACAATGGATAAAGTCTCACCCAGAGTCAATACTTGCGCTGGTCGAATCCCTGTCGGCACAAAGAACATATCAAGCTCTTGCCCAAAGACAGTGAGTTTATCTAAAAATGGTGACAGAACACGCGCAGATACATCATCGTCTTCAACAATCATCATCGCGCCATAGATAGCTGTCTCTATATCTGAGCCAACCCCACCAAACAAAAAGGCATAATCCCCTTCTCGAATACCATCTAAGCCCATACCGATTTGATGATTAAAGGTGTCGTCCCCATTAAAGCCGAAATCACCATTTAACAAGAAATCATCAACTTGGCGCAATTGACCATTTGGCGAAACCACTGATAAACGAGTCGTTATATCCTCAACAGTAAAAGGAGCCGTTATCGCAGGGGCAATTCCTCCATCAAGCGCATCAGGCACATACGCGACATCACCCGCATAAAATGGGAAATAAGGTTGTCGTCCAGCATTGCGATCATCGTCAGGGTAAACAGCCGTGTCAAACCATGCCTGTTGTGTTCCGTCATACCCATTCAATCCACGTTGACCATTTACCAATAGACTATCCGCCACATATGCTGATGTGACCATTTCTAGCGATGACCATAGTCGCCCTTCTACATCTTCATACAGTGCGACATAACTCAATTCATATACACCCATCGCATCAACCACAAAAGGTTCAATCGAAAAATAACCATACTCATTTGCTTGATCTGTCAAAATAAAGCGTTCTGGCTCAGATTCAATAATCTCGGTGAGGTTAATTTGGACAATAGCAGGTATAGGGGGTATGACATATCCACTTCTGGATAGACTATCCCCCACTTGTAAAGGTGTTCCCAAAAGCATGGCAGGCGATAGATAGAGTGGCTCTGCAATCCGCAAAAAGAAAGATTGAAAAAATGTATAATCAACGCCATCAATCCCGACGGTAAGGTTCACAACAATCTGATAATCACCATATTCATCAAACACATACTGATTAATATTTTCATTATCGCTAGACAGAATCAGCATGGCATCATCTAAGCGACTTTGCCCCTGTATGATGTCGGCTTCTAGTGTTTTTAAGTTGCCTGATGGATCTGTGACTTGAACTTGAAGTTCGCCCGTAATTACTTGTTGCGCGGTCTCAATCGGAGCAAATAATAAAGTCGATTCTAATGAATATGCTCCAAGTGACAATCGTGTAAATGTATCACTTAATGATGCCCAATCGCGTGGCATATCATCCAAACGCAAGCCTATTTCCGAAGCGACATCTTGTTGACCAATACCCCGTAAGCGAATCGGTAAACGGATCGATTCATTTTCACTAGTAGAATCTAATAACCCGAATATCAGACTATTCGACCACGGCTCTAATTCGCCATCCGCGACCCCAACATAAGCTGAGAAATATAATATAACATCGTTATTGAAAGCCGATTCAAAGTCCACATCTATTGATAAAATCAACTGATTTTCGACTTGTTCAATGTCTCGTCCTGTACGAACAACCCTTACCGTTTCTAAAACATCGCCATTCAAATCTTGGGCTTGTAATTCTAAATTGAAAACAAGGTCATCCAATATTGGGAAATCATCTGTAATATCGAGTTCAAGATTTAAGGCAACTTCTAGGGTTTCATCTTCGGATAACTGTGCATTACTCACCTCACCAAAGATACGATACCGTGGCACATGACCACCTAAATCGCTTTCAAGATAAAAAGTGTTCTCAGTACCTGCCCCATAAACTGTCGTTCCAATCGCAGAATCAATATCTTCATCAGAGGGGAAGCGTTCAAATGCAGTAATCCAATAGGGGGTTTGATTCCGACCATATAAGCGTGTCGCAAAGTCGCCATTGCTGGTCGCGCTGATAATTGCGCGGTCAGCTGTATAGCGGTTTTGTACCACAACAAAGGCATTTGGGAATACTGCCCCAACCTCACCTTGAATAATGCTTTGTGTTGGGTCATCTTCATCAGCAGTCACCTGAATTTTATCGGCGAGGGGTATATCACCAACGGCAGGTAAGCTAAAATCATCTTGAGCAAAACTAACAAAACTAATACATAAAATAAAAAATAAAATAGTTGTTTTTATATTGACCACAACAATACCTTTACTTTGCAACGATAGAAATGTTTGAGATGTCAGTCAATCTTAACATCTGCGAGCATATTTCGTAATATAATGCAATCATACTGGAGACACATTATGACACTATCGGATTACGATGTCATTGTACAAGCAATTGAACTAATTGAAAATCGCATTGGTATTGCTGTTGGCAAACAATATCAAAGCGAGTTTATGGGTTTATTCACACGTCTAGCCCAACAAAAGCCACGCGCCTTTCTACAACAATTACGCGAGCTTCCTGATGCGTCCCCACAATGGCAACGCTTAATCAACACACTGACAATCGGCGAAACATATTTTCTACGAGAAGAAAATCACTTCGAGCTATTAAAAAAGCATATTCTGCCTAAGCTCATTTTAGAGCGACGACAACAAAGCAACCATCGCCTACGGATATGGAGTGCAGGCTGTGCCAGTGGTGAAGAAGCCTATTCGATTGCGATTACTTTGCATCAATTTTTACCTGATATGAACAATTGGGACATCGAAATTTATGGGAGTGATATTAATGACTATGCCCTAAAAACAGCGCGTCATGCCGTTTATCGCGATTGGGCGTTTCGTCACACGGATACATTATTTCAACAAAATTATTTCAATAAAGTCGAAGGTGGCTTCCAGCTTAAACCCATTATCAAAGATAGGGTGAGCTTCCGCCAACACAATTTGTTAACCCCCAACATAAACCGACACGATATTATCTTCTGCAAAAATGTTCTCTTATATTTCGATGAGGAATATATCCAACAAGCGGAAACCAATCTATTTAATGCGCTTCATCCTAAAGGGTGGTTATTCTTAGGGCAAGCTGAAGCACTCCGCAGTCATCGTGACCGTTGGCAAACCCATATTTTCCCTGGGTCACCTATCTATCAACGCCCAACGGGTAATTATCAGCTATCAGATATTGACCACAGACTATTAATTGATATAGATGAAACACAACCAACAAGTGCCTTAGAAGTCGATATCGATTTTTACTCGCAAGCAGTCTTAGCTGTGCATCATGATGATAATAGCTCGGCTGAACATTATCTCAGTTTAGCTTTATCGAATAATCATCAAACAGCCAAAAGCCATACCTTGCTTGCGTGGTTATTTGCCAATCGTAAAGCCATACCCGAAGCAGAGGCGCATATCATAGCAACCTTAGCCATCAATCCATTACACGCAGATGCCCATTATGTCAGTGCCTTGATAGCCTTAGAGCAGGACAACTTAGATGATACCTTCCGCGCACTACAGATGGCACTCTATTGTGATACCTATCACGCTCTATCTGCATTTATGCTCGGTAACTTATATGCTCAATCAGGGCAACTCACAAAAGCCTTTAGCCAGTGGTCAAAAGTCAAAAATGCAATTTCTACACTCCAACCAGACGATTATGTCTCTGACCTCAGTGACTTAAAAGCAGAGCAATTAGACGCAATGATTAAATCGCACCTTGAGGATATTTAGGGACGAAACGCCAACATCTCCAACAGTGTATCTAATTGGGAAAGTAATTCTTCAGCCGACCCGTTATTGAGCAAGGTGAAATCAGCAAGAGCAATCGGTCCACCTTTTTCCAGTGTTTCAATTTCCTGAAAATCGCGCTGTTCGGCTTCTTGTGGGGTCAATGGACGGATAGGTCGTGTCGAAATGCGTTGATAGCGCAATTGCCGATTCGCCACAATCGCAACCACAACCATTGGCACACCCAATTGTTCATTGAGAATCTTATATTCACTAAAGCTATATAAACCATCAATGATGATATGTGGCTTTTGAGTTAAAGCTGTTTTTAACTTGGGTAAGGAAATAATTGCCATCGCCGCCATCCCATACTGGGAGCGTAATTCCTCACGCACAATTTTTTCATTAGCTGGGTTAACTTCCCAACCACGCTCACGCACCTCACCTTCAACCACGCCACCAAATCGCAATTGATAAAACCCTAGTTTTTCCAAATGTTCGGCACATACTGTTTTGCCTGCCCCCGGCATCCCAACCAGTGCCAATGCGCGCGGTAAATCCCTATCTATTGGCATAATCCCTCTTTGATTATAAGTGTTCCAGACGAGAACTGATTATAACGCGAGAAGCGACGAGGTTATATGTCGGATTCAAGTATTCAGACATTCGTAGTAAGGTCATTGTTCATCTTCTATCGAGTCATCAGGATTATCAGCTTCATATAATGAGTCTTCTGCATCTGTTGAGTGTTGACTTAAATTGTCAGTTGCCACTGATTGCCGAACAAATACAATAATCTGGTTAACATAATCAATATGCCGTCCAAAGTCATAAACTTCAAGCGGATTCGTTGTATAACTATCAATTTTCAAGCGGGTCATTTGGTCATGCGTAGATTCTATAAGGATTTCAATTTTGGAGAAGTCAATAACATCTTGAATACCGATTGTTTTCGCACGTAACCCAGCCTTTATATGTCCTTTATCAATATCCGCTTCATAGATTTTCAACTGTTGTTGACTCGGAATCCCCGTAACGGTATGAGGTATATCGGCACCATCGAGTGTGTTTAGGGCTTGCATTACCAAATCAAAGGCTTGTTGTTGAGATAAATCGAATTCGATTGATTGGCTTTGATGCGGTTGACGGCTCGCATCCGCTTTTTGTTTTTGTTCATAGGCTTTTTGGTTACGGTAATACTGTATACCTAATACTGCGAGTCCTAATACAAGCGTGAACAAAGACATCCCACTCGCCATAATCAATCCACCTACTGCGCCCATCCACGTCGCAGAAAATGATAAATATAATGCTAGGAAACTTATAACAATCATGACAACAAATACCGATATATTTTTCTGTATATGGCTCATCTTTGCTCCTATCAGTTTCTTAAATTAAACTTTAGCACTATTATAATATGAAAATACGACATTTTTACTCAATCTACGGTATATTGATTAGTATGAACAATACGCAACCTGACTCACTTAAAGAAAACAACATTCATAAAACACTGCCTAAACCCTTTGCAGGGCGACAAAAGGTATTTATTGAGATTCAACAATACCTAGCTGACCCGATTGACCGTCATGCGCTTTTAATCATTGGACGGAATAGCGTCGGCAAAACACGGATTCTGGAACAATGTTTCTATGTGCTAGAAGACGGTGTCATTAGCTGTCCCCTCATCCTTGAACCTCATGTTTTAAAAAACGAAGCAACATGGTTACATCACGTCATCACACAAACCCATACCGCATTAGAAAATCGTGGCTTTAGTGTCCATCGACTTCCCACATTACCCGATAACCCAGACTCCTATCGTGATTGGTTTATAGACGAATATTTGCCAGAGGCGAATAAGCTCATACGTGGGCATCGGCGAATATTATGGTTGATGGATGATGTGAATGTCCTCATAGTCGCCATTAACGAAACCCGACTACCAGAAGACACCTTTGATTACCTCTATCATCTACTACAGTCAAACACCCAATCAGGCATTGTTATGACATTGGATGAAGAGTTAGAAGCCCAATCAAGCCAGCTATCCCCTTTAATTGACGGCAAACTTTTACGAAGACTCCACCCTTTAACAGAATCCGAAACCGCAAGACTGATTGAAAACTTCGGTCTACGATTAGAAGATTCTGCACAAGCCTATATTCATCAACTGACAGACGGCTACCCACTCATACTGCAATATATGGGGGAAGCACTTCAAACTGTCAAACATCTGACGATTACAAAAGGTCATGTGGATAGCATTATTGACGATGTGTATAAACAAGCGCGTGACCATTATCGTAATATCTGGCAAAATAGCCTATCGCAAAATGAACGACTCGTCTTAACTGCAATAAGTGGTTTGTTATATGATGACCCCATCGGCACATTAACCACACAAGATGTCGAAAACTGGTTATTAGAGACCGATTATCCGCTAGATATGATGACCGTTAATGCCAGTATACGTGGGCTTGAATATCGTGATTTGGTTGTGAGTAGTAAAACTGAGGGAATCCAAATTCGGGCAAGGCTATTTCAACGTTGGCTCATTGAATATGCACGTATGAATGAGGTTAATCCAGTTGTCGCACAATTGAACGCAGAGGGAAGCGGGATAAGCCGTAATATGATCCTTACTTTGCTGGGTATAACCCTGATTGTGCTTGCTATCGTCTTTTCATTACAGCAAGATACACAAACATCTGCATCGACTATACAGCCGACTGTGACGCTTGAGCAATAAAAAAGCGACTCACTATTGAATCGCTTGATTAGGTCTAGGTTATTTCGTTTTACTTAGGGTATTTCAATGACACACCGTTCTTCGCGTAATGAGCGGAGACGATTGGTTGGGCAAGTCCCTAATAAATCAACCCCATTGACAGTCACTTCAAAGTAGAGGTCACTTTCTGTATCTGCCCAGAAGATATTATTTGAAGTCCGCCAGACTGGGGACAAATCACAAACATCGTCTCGTAAACTATTATTCGGTGATGGGCGCGAGAATTGACTACTATCCCAGATTTGGAGACAGCTTTGATAACTCAATGGGGAAGGTGCACCTGTAAAGGATGCCATACGGAAGCGATCACCTGCAACCATATTCCCCTCTTCATCTTGAACAAATTTCGTGAATACCAGTGCATCAATAAATATCTCTGTCCCTGGTTCACGGTTGGTTATCAGAATCGAGCGTCCATCATACCGCAGGAGTAATTGGTCTTGCCCAGCTTGTGCGACTAAGCCAATGGGAGTCGGTGATGGTGTCAAGGTGGGTGAAGGGGTCATACTCGGTGTAAATGTTGGACTTGGTGTTGGTGATAGAGTGGGTGTAGATGTCATTGTTGGTGATGGCGACGGTGTTAAAGTCGGTGCATTTTTTGTCAATTCAAAAGACTCTGTCGCAGTTGCCGCATCGCTTGTCGCCTCTGCATTAGCGATTTCGGTTGCTTCAGCCTCAGCAGTGCTGGTTGCATTCATCCGCACAAGATTCTCAACTTGTGTTGCTGTCGCATTTTCCGCTTCAACAACTGCTGTACTTGTCGCGTTCTCATTTGCGATTTGGGTTGCTTCAGATTCAGCAGTGCTGGTCGCATTCATCCGCGCAAGACTTTCAACTTGTGTTGCGGTCGCATTTTCAGCTTCAACGACTGCTGTACTTGTTGCATTATCATTTGCAATTTGGGTCGCTTCAGTTTCGGCTGTGCTGGTTGCATTGCCAATCGCGATAACCTCAACTTGTGTTGCTGTTGCATTCTCATTAGCAATTGCAGTTTCAGTCGCAGCCGTTGCCTCAGCCGCACTATTCGCCGCTAGGAGACCACCAACGATTAAAGCCACAACAATCACAACCCCGACAAGTATAAAGGTCATATTTCGACTACCACCATCAGACCCCATCTTCTGTGTTTTGGTCGGAGCAGGAATTGCACTACCAATAGAAGATTGACTCGCACGGTCAAGTGTTGGAGCATCATCATCCATACTCGGTGAGACAGGTGGGACTTTCACAGGGCGTTCAGCAATCGATTGACCGACCAGTGCATCAGGTGCGCCATCTAATGCTCTTTCAAAAGCATCAATGAAATCAGCTACACTATCATAGCGATTACGTGGTTCTTTATCTAATGCACGCATGACAACCGCTTCAAGCTCCACCGACACCTTAGAGTTCAAATCACGAATCGGGGGTGGTGGATCACTAATATGCTTCAAGGCAACACTCATTGCAGAAGCATCATCAAATGGGACTTGCCCTGCCAGCAATTCATACACAATAACCGCTAAGGAATATTGGTCACTTTGTGGTACTGCTTGTGCAGAGGAAATCGCTTGTTCAGGTGCAATATAATGAACACTACCAAATGTATTACCAATCGTACCTTCAACAGCATTTAGAGCTAAGCCGAAATCGGTTAGTACAGCATTGCCGTCGGTGGTGACAATAATATTGGAGGGTTTAATATCGCGATGGATAATATCATTCTTATGAGCGTAATCTAAGCCATTCGCAATATCATGCAAAATTTTGAGCATTTGTTTACGTGGCATCATCTCACGCTTTTCAGCATAATCTTTCAAGACTTCGCGTAAATCGCTACCGTCAAGATGCGCCATCGCAATAAAATATAGATTTTCTTCTTGTGCGAATTGGTAAATTCCCACAATATTTGGGTGATTCAAACGAGCAATCGCACGAGCTTCACGTAGGAAGCGATCACGATACTCCTCCTCTTCACCACTTGCTATAAGCGTTGGTTCAATGACTTTAACCGCAGCATGTCGATCAAGGGTTTCGTCCAAGCCACGATAAACACGCGCCATTCCCCCATGCCCGATGAGTTCTTCAATTCTATAGTCACCGAGTTGTCTGCCTAATAATGGATCTGAAGTTGCCATAAATTTTCTCGGAATTGATTGGAATTTAATGAATAATTACATCAACATTATACCCATGAATGAGTATATTACACACTAAAGATTATAACATTAAATGAAAATAGGCATTAGCCTAAGCATCATGTATATGTAGTATAGTCGATATGTGCCGTAATGATAATTGGCAATAGCATTGATTACCTGTTAAAAAGATAACTTTCTCGTTTTTAAGATGTGCTATATTCCAAAGAATGATCAAGTACAAAAATTACATAAAGAAAAACGGTAGCGGTTACTCCTCAAGCCGATATGCGGTATACTATTAATTATAATTTTTCAGTGATTGAATTAGGGGTTTTTACTTTTGTCACAATCACCAGATATTCCAGAGAATGAACTTAGAGAACGTTGTTCTGCTATCCTCAATGCAGCAGCAGAAGAAGCCCGTCGTCTAGGGCATAATTATATTGGGACAGAACATGTCTTTATCGCTGCAACTCGTACAGAACAAGGTCCAACCAGTGACTTGTTACGTCGCGCAGGGTTCAACCCACGCCACATCCGTAACGAGATACGTCGCGAAATCGGTACAGCAGATGGTCCATTAGACGAAGTTTTACCACTGACACCCCGTACCGAGATGGTCTTATCCTTGGCTATATTTCTTGCAGAACAAGATGAAGAATTTGAGGTCAAAGAGACTCATATGCTCATGGCACTCTTGCAAGAAGGCGAAGGCGTACCCATCCGTAAGTTAATTGATATGGGCTTCGACCTCAATATGTGGTTGCAGAAACTTATCACAGAACAACATAGCGACCTTGTACCAGCACCTATCTCTGAAGATAGTGACTTAGATTTCTGGGAGGATGACGACAGCGACTTTGACCTCGATTTCTCATCCAGTTTCCTCTCATCCAGTCCATCAAAATCAGATGAATTTAAAGCGCCTTCCACCCCACTACTTGACCGTTATGGGCGTGACCTAACAGCACAAGCTGCAAAAGGTGAATTGGGAGAGGCTTTAGAACGAGATAAAGAAATCCGTGCCCTCGCACGTACCTTATCGCGTAGCAAGAAAAACAACCCACTCTTATTAGGTGATGCAGGTGTCGGCAAAACAGCGATTGTAGAAGGCTTAGCCTATGCAATTCATACCAAAACAGCGCCTGCGCCATTATTAGACCGTCGCGTTATCCAAATCGAAATTGGTACGCTCGTCGCAGGGACAAGCCTACGCGGTCAATTTGAAGAACGCCTCATCGGTATAGTTAATGAAGCACAAAAAGCAGGTAATGTGATTCTCTTCATTGATGAGATTCATACTATCGTCGGTGCTGGGGACACAATTGATAGCAATTTGGATGCTGCCAATATCCTCAAGCCAGCCTTAGCACGCGGTGAAATCATCTGTATTGGTGCAACCACCCATGCGGAATATCGTCGCGCCATCGCCCAAGACCCTGCCCTAGACCGTCGCTTCCGCACCATTGATGTTGAAGAACCTAGCGAAAATGCAACGATTCAAATTCTCGCTGGGCAAAAGCAACGTCTGGAAGCACATCATAAAGTTGTCATTACGGAAGAAGCCATCCAAGCCGCTGTCAAATTATCGGTACGCTACTTACCTGACCGCCATCTGCCTGACAAAGCAATCGACTTGTTAGATGAAGCCTGCACGCGTGTCATTATTCGCACTGTTCATCCAGACATCGATATTTCGGAATTAGCCGAACTCGTTACCGATGTGCGTGAAGAAGATATTGCAGATGTTTTATCCGAGTGGACAGGCATCCCCATTTCCGAACTGACAAAAGATGAAAAACGTCGTCTATCCAATTTACAAGAAAAATTGATGGAACGGGTTATCGGGCAAGATAAAGCTGTTAGTATGGTTGCAGATGCTGTCAAGACGGCTCGTGCAGGACTGAATGACCCCAACCGCCCTATTGGTGTGTTCTTATTCTTAGGACCATCGGGTGTTGGTAAAACCGAACTTGCTCGTGCGCTGGCTGCTGAGTTATTTGCGAGTGAGGAAGCTATTTTAAGACTCGATATGTCAGAGTTTCATGATGCCCATACCGTATCACGCTTGATTGGGTCGCCCCCTGGGTATAAAGAATCATCACGCGGTGGACAATTGACAGATGGTTTACGTCGTCGTCCCTTTAGTGTGGTGTTACTTGATGAAGTTGAAAAAGCTGCCCCCGAAGTCTTCGATATTTTCTTGCAAGTCTTTGATGAAGGTCGTATCAGTGATGCACATGGACGCTCAGTTGATGCACGCCATAGTGTATTTATCATGACCAGTAATATCGGCACACAAGAAAGTGCAAAATCACTTGGTTTCATGGGGCGCGATGATGATGTCGAACCTGATTATTCGGGCTATTTATCCCAATTTTTCCGCCCAGAATTCTTGAATCGTATTGATGATGTTGTGACCTTCCGTAGCTTAAGTCATAATACACTCGACCAGATTCTTGATTTACAGTTACGCGAAGTTCATGATCGTTTAGCAGAGCAACGCTTAAAACTTACATTAGATGACGAAGCACGGGCAATCCTACTCGAAGCAGGGCATGATCCAGCCAATGGCGCACGTCCACTTCGTCGTGCAATTGAGCGATTACTAACACGCCCGCTCAGTACCCAAATTGTCAACGAGACATTTACAACTGGCGATACCGTTGTGGTTGTTGCTGGCGCAGATAAACAAAGTTTAGCATTTAAGGCACAAGACGATAACGATGTCAGTTCCACAGACGAACCGTCAGCCCATACTGCTGACTAAAGAAGAAATTCGACGCGAACTTAATAAACGCCGTCAAGCAGATAGTACCGACCCTTTTGCAACTGACCCCAACTCTCAAATCAAAGAGTTGGGTAAACTTGCCTTACGTCGCGATGACATCAATGACTTGTTCGCATTAGGGGATTTATGTGCACGCCATGTCATGAGTGACAATCAGCGTCTACGTATTTATTATGTCGGCAAAACCTTGATGGCGTATCAGCGTGCTTTGCAACTCTCAAGTAACGATGTAGATGTAACCACAGCCAATCGTGCTTTGCGTGAATTCAATTATTGGGTTGTACAACAAGCTCAGCAGAATCCGAGCCAGCGTAATATAGCCGTTGCATTGTGGGTGATTGCGCCTGATGATAGCCAGATTACCAGCCCATCTTATTTCTCCACAGATACCATCAAACGTTTATTGTCGCTCTATATGCACGGTGATAGTGACGATTCTTCTATGGATAGCATCTTAGAAGAAGATACCTCCGATGGTCACGGGGTCAACCTAACATCAGCATATGGGAATCCCTATGATTCGGATATCACAATGGCTGGTGTTGTTGATGCTGATAGTAGTGATGGAATTTCTAGAACCCAAATCCCAAATGATAGTGACTCGCGCATTAACTCGGAAAATTATGTTTTCCCAAGCGAAACACGCATCGAGGACAATCAAGAGGACATCCTATTAAGCTCAATGGAGATTGATTTTGACCCGTCAGTCAGTGCCGTTGGGACAATCTTACCGCATGGTGGGTCGCGTGACCGCAAACACGAACATGAATTTAATATTGGGGAACGTATTGATAATCGCTTTGAAGTCGCTGATATTCGCTGGGGTGGTATGGGCGTTGTTTACCTATGTTATGATCATGAACAACGCGAACCAGTTGCCATCAAAAGTTTCCAAGGCAAGTTCCTCAATAATTCGAGAGCTGTCGCCCGCTTTGAAAAAGAAGCCGCCACATGGATACACCTAGAGAAACACCCCAATATTGTTCAAGCGCGCCTCGTCCAAAATGTGAATAACCGCCCACACATTATCCTAGAGCATATTAGTGGGACGGAAGGGGTTGGTGTTGACCTCCGTAGTTGGATTGACCGTAACCGTTTAACAGTTGAATCATCACTATTATTTGGTCTACATATTGCGCTGGCGATGCAACATGCAACTCAAAAAGTCCCTGGTCTTGTTCATCGCGACCTCAAACCGGGAAATATCCTCGTCACCCACGATGCGATTGCAAAAGTCACAGATTTTGGTCTTGTCCGTTCACTTGATTTGAATGACATTCCGACTGATTTTTTGCCTATCGAAGAAGAAGAAGCAACAGGTGCTTACCGCCTCACGCGCTATGGTGCGATTGTTGGGACAGCCCCTTATATGTCACCAGAGCAATGTAAGGCAATCGATGTCGATATGCGTTCTGATATTTATTCTTTCGGCTGTGTGATGTATGAAATGCTGACAGGGCGACACATCTTTAAGGCACGCGGTATCCAAGAGTGGATGCAACTCCACATCAAAGAAGATGTCATTTTTGATAGTCGGTCACAAAGTGAACTACCTGATATTGTTCAAGATATTATCCTCACCTGCCTTGATAAAGACATCAGTCGCCGTCCACAAACATGGGGACAATTAGTCTCAGATTTGTCTGATGCTTATGAGGCGGTTGTCGGTGAACCTCCGCAAATAGAGATTTCAGGACCGCATCTTAAAGCCCGTGAACTCATGGATAAAGGCTATTCACTAACAGAATTAGGGCGCTTGATGGAAGCCCTTAAAGCCTACGACCAAGCCATAAATCTCGAAAATGAATATGCGTGGGCATGGGCGCGAAAGGGACGAACACTCCGTCTATTAGAACGCTATACAGAAGCCATTGAATGTTACAATCGCGCACTCGAAATTCAGCCAACTTATGCGTGGGCATGGAATGGCAAAGGGATTATCCTAGACCGCACAGACAATTTTGAGGAAGCCCTTGAGTGCTTTGAACGTGCCTGCGAAATCAATGCAAATGATGTGTGGTACTGGTACAATCGGGGTGATGTTCTACATAAATTAGAGCGTTATGACGAAGCCATACAAATGGTCAATCACGGACTTTCACTCGACAATGACCATGCCAATAGTTGGGCAAAATTAGGACAAATCTATCGCCTACAAAAACAGTATGAAGAATCTATCAAGTGCTACCAAAAAGCCATTAAACTCAAGCCTGATTACGCATGGGCGCATAATGGCTGTGGCTTATCTCAGAAAGCATTAGGGCGCAACGACGATGCCATGATGTCCTTCCGACGTGCATCGCGTTATCAATCCGATATTGTATGGCATTGGTATAATCTGACTGAAATTTTGGTGGATATGCGACGCTTCCATGATGCCATCCAGCCAGCACAAGAAGCCACTCGCACCGACCCCACCCATGCCAATAGCTGGGGGAAGCTCGCCCAAGTCTTACGCTATGTCGGACGCTATGACGAAGCAATCACTGCCTATTCAACAGCCATTCAATTGAACCCTCATTATGACTGGGCAATCAATGGTAAAGGGATTGTACTAGAACAAATGGAGCGGTACGACGAAGCACTTGTTGCCTATCAACGGGCATCCCAAATTAAGCCTGAGCGAGTGTGGTATTGGTATAATCAGGGCAATGTGATGATTCTCCTGAGAAAATATAAAGAAGCCCTGCCCCTACTTGAACGGGCAACGCGCCTTGACCGTCAACATGCACGTAGCTGGGCATTGATGGGCAATACACTCCGCCACTTGAATCGCCTTGATGAAGCCCTTGAAGCCTGTAACCAAGCCACTCGTATCGCACCAGAATATGCGTGGGCATGGAATGAGCAAGGTATCACATTAGAGTCGATGGGACGCTATGAAGATGCCCTCGAAGCCTATAGTAACGCTGCAAAGTTTGCGCCCAAAGAGGTCTTCTATCTCTATAAACAAGCCGATGTCCTCACCACACTCAATAAATTTGACATCGCCTATGACCTACTCACCAAAGCACTCAATCTCGATAATCGCAATGCACATGTTTGGGCAAAACGAGCCTATATCCAACGCAAGACAGGTCACCTGCCCGAAGCCCTCGAAAGTTATACTCGTGCGCTAGATTTAGAGCCAGAATATAGCTGGGCATGGAGTGGACGTGGCTTAACATTAAGCGCATTAAACCGCCATGAAGAAGCCCTATACTGCTTCCAGCGGGCTATCGAAATTGATAAAGACGATGTTTGGTACTGGTATAATTATGCTGAAGAGCTGATGATTCGTGGATATTATCGCAAATCACTGGAAGCCCTCGACCAAGCTATTGAACTCAATCCGCGCCATTATGAAAGCTGGGCAAAAGTTGGGCAAGCCTTACGCAATCTCGGTCAATATGATGATGCCCTGAGTGCCTATGACCGTGCAGTCCGCATTAATCCACGCTTTGCATGGGCATGGAATGGTCGTGGTTTAGCTTTGAAAGAGCTTGGCAAACTTGATGAATCACTCGCAAGTTATGAACGTGCCGCCCAAGAAGACCCATCCGTGATTTGGTATTATATCAATCAAGTCAATATTCTATTAGATATGGGACGGCGAGATGACGCGCTATCAGTCATTGATAAAACGGTCACAGTTGCCCCCGATAATGCCACAGTTTGGGCGCGACAAGGACAAGTTTTACGCCGATTAGAACGCTATAAGTCAGCAATTGATAGTTATGCCAAAGCAACAGAACTGCATCGAGGTTATGCGTGGGCATGGAATGGCAAAGGCTTATGTCATGCGGCGCTGAACGAATGGGCAGATGCGCTTTATTGTTATCAACAAGCGGTTGAACATGATGATACTGATGTGTGGTTCTGGCATAATGCAGGTGAAGCCTATATGAACCTCGCAAATTATGATGATGCTGAGAAAATGTTCCTGAAAGCACTCACCATTGATGAAGACCACACACCGACTAAAGAAAAAATAGAATTAAACAACGAAATGCGAGACTGGAATGACTAAACAACACGGGGAACTTTCAATCACATTTATGAGTGGCGCACGCGATGGAGAAAAGCTCGTGTTCGACCAACCCACACGCGGGAACGAGCGCATTATCACCATCGGACGACGTGAAACCTGCGATATACACCTCAGCAACGATAATCAAGTTTCACGGTTACATGCACGCCTCGGATGCGAGTCTGTCGAAGTCACCTCATCGGAGTCGGTCACATCACCGTTTATGTTGCAATTCTGGTTAGAAGATGGTGGCAGTCGTAATGGAACGTTTGTCGAGAAAAATCCTGACTTCATCAAATCACGTATCATACTCCGCCCAGGTACACTCTTTCGTATTGGTCGCACATGGCTACGATTAGATGTTCCGCTATCCTTTGACTAATCATGTCCGATTCACAGCCAGCAAAATCTAGCAAGCTGACAATATTCGCAAGTATCGGCGTTGTTGCTTTATTATTTAGCATCGCTATTGTGAATCAACTCAATCTTATCCAAGATTACCTCAGTCGGGATACATGGGTGACAACATCTGCAACAGTCGTGAAGGTCAATAGCAAAACTCATTGGCTCACCTACCAATATGAAGTCAATGGTCAGACCTATATCGGCACACGCCTGAGCATTACCGAAGATACAAAATCTGAATTAGGCATCTCTGATATAAGCAAAGATTATCCCGAAGGACGCGAGTTAACAATCCACTATAATCCAGCCAACCCATCCCGCGCTGTCATTAATCTTGAAGCAGATTTTAGTTTTCTTGTGTATATCGGGCTAACCATCATTATCGTAACCCTCGCCTACTTTATCGGGAAGCGCATTTTTCAACATTATCTGAATATAGTTATGAATATGTTGACAGGTAATAATACACTGAGAGAATAGCCCGTGTCCCAAATTATTAATCTCTAATCGGGCGCGCCGAAAATTTTCGGGGGATACAGCGTCGTAATCAAAGCCCTGACAATCGACTCTGATTCCGCTACTGTTTGTGTAAAGTAATCCCATACTTCTCGCATCGAAAATGTATAGAAATGTGTCACAAAACAACGTCGCGCAAATTGGTCAGGACGTGAAAAATGTTGATAATATGCCTTTAGACACTCGCGCATCGTGTCGTGATTTTGCGAAAATGTCCAGAACCAGTGAAATGTAATGTCCCACTCTGCTGGACCTAGCATCGCCTCTCCCCAATCAATCCAACCCGCTACTGATGTCTGATTTTTTTCCTGTGTTAAATAAATATGTGCATGAGACAAATCAGCATGTGTCAAAACTGGCGATACATCCAGAAATGTTTGTGATTCGTCAGCTATAAACTTAAATAACTCATCTTTGTGGCGCGTAGATAAACTATCCATTAGCTTTATTTCTTGGATACGTTCAGCTTCCATCTCTTTAAAGACATGCTCCCGTCCATGATATATAGCTTCAACTTGGGCAAGTTTATCTTGTTGATATTGATGTAGTTCTGCTGTCTGCATACCAATCTGTCTAGCAACAGCAAGTAATTCTGATGGCGACAGTTGCACCCACATATCTTCTAGAGTTTGCCCTTCAATTTCGGACATAATCAGATAGGGTGTACCATCCTCCAGTTGTCCATCAGCAATATAATGCGGTGCAGGAAAACCCTTATCCAATGTTTGCAAAACTGACCGTTCAACAGCGCTGTGACGCTGTGGGTCTGTACCAAATATTTTGAGAATACGCTGATTACCTAAACGAAATACAGCATTATGACGAAACGCATCATTATCTAAAAATGTCTGTTCCCATGTGTTGATAGTCTCAATTGTTCCTGCTTGGATACCAGCATCATCACAAGCAGATAGTGCTAGTTCAATCCATTTCTTAGTTGCCATCATATATCCCATTCCGTTCTTATATAATGATTTTGGTAGAAAGTCACGATCTACACAACTATTTAGAATAGAATCATCTATAATCAGTTAGATTCAATTGTAAAATAGGACATCATGATGATTACAAACGAAAAAACATTTAAGAATACTGACGGACTAACCCTTTTTTATCATGAATGGCTACCTGAAGCAGATGATATTCGCGCAATCGTACTGATTGTGCATGGTCATGGCGAACACAGCGGACGTTATAGCCACGTCGCCGAATCATTTACACAAGTCGGGTTTGCTTGTTATGGCATTGACCATCGTGGACATGGGAAAAGCGCAGGTGAAGAAGTCTATATCCCAGATATGAGACTTGCTGTAGAAGATTTACATCAACTCTATACACTCATTCAGCCACAATATAATAATTTACCTTGTCTTATCTTTGCCCATAGCATGGGGACACTGATTTCACTCGAATATACATTGCGCTATCAAGAGGATGTCAAAGCCATTGCCCTCACAGGAACAGCCATTACAGGCGAAGAACTACAACCCGCATGGTTAATATCTCTAGCAATCCAAGCAGGTAATGTGATTCCAAAAGTTCGCCTATCACCGCCGATGTCACCTGATGTTCTAACCACTGACCCTGAACAAATTAAACTGTGGCATCAAGACCCCATGACATATAAAAAGATGTGGCGTGTCGGTACATCATCGGCAATGGCACTAGCTGGACGCAGAATTCGTGAACAAGCAGACCAATTAACACTCCCGATTCTGGCTTTACATGGCGGTGCAGACGAACTCACCCCGTCATCAGGGGCAACATTCCTGAAAGACAATACACAATCAAAGGATGTCACTGTCAAAATTTATGATGGATTACGTCATGAACTGGTCAATGAGGTCGATCGTGAGGCAATTATTCAAGAGATTACAGCTTGGCTTGTGCAACATTCATAGAACTCTTAGCGATATTCAGTTGCGTAGCTTGCAGTTATTTGGTATTGTCATAATAAATAATTAAATCACGATTAAATTGATGTCAGCGATTGTTATAGTTTAAGTGACCCTGACAGACTAGAATTATTTTTATTATTTGAGGTTTTTCATGCCAGTTAAATTACATGTAGATGATATTTCGCTGAGCTTTGGCGGAATTAAGGCATTACAAAATGTCGGCTTCAAGGTCAATGAGGGTGAAATTTTCTCCGTTATTGGTCCCAATGGCGCTGGCAAAACCAGTCTGATTAATAGTATTAACGGCTTTTATAATCCCCAGCACGGCAAAATCATTTTTGAGGGCAAAGATATTTCCAATATGCCCCCATTTGAACGTGCCACACTCGGTATCTCACGCACATTCCAGAATATAGCTCTCTATACCAACGCCACTGTATTAGATAACCTGATGGCGGCACGACATATCCATATGAAAACCAATATGCTGACAGGTGCATGGTTTTGGGGGCGCGCCCAACGAGAAGAAATTGAGCATCGTCGCCAAGTTGAGGATATTATCGACTTCCTCGAAATGGAGCATATCCGCAAATCTATCGTCGGAACACTCAGCTATGGTTTACGCAAACGGGTTGAACTGGGTCGTGCGCTGGCATTAGAACCTACCCTCCTATTATTGGATGAACCAATGGCTGGAATGAATGTCGAAGAAAAAGAAGATATGGCACGCTTCATCCTCGATATTCACGAATTGCAAGGCACAACCATTATGCTTATTGAACATGATATTGGCTTGGTGATGGATATTTCGCATCGCATCGCTGTTATAGACTTCGGCGTTAAGATTGGTGAAGGTACACCTGAAGAAATTGGTCAAAACGAAGCCGTTATTAATGCGTATCTTGGGCAGGAGGGACACTAATGGTTATTGCAAAACCACAAACAGACATCCCCTATCGCGAGACCGTAAAGGGAACAGTCTATAAGACACGCCTGTCTGGTCAAGTCGCGCCCATAGATCCAGCTTTAGACACATTATCTAAGAATGTCTTGAATCAGCTAAAAATACGTCCAAAAGCAATCGCTCAACGCAAGAAACGCTACGGCATCTGGCAAGAATATTCATGGGAAGATGTCTATCAACATGTCTCCCAATTTGGTATGGGACTCGTAAGCCTTGGCTTAAAAGCAGGTGATACAGTTGTTATCATCGGCGAGAATGACCCTGAGATGTATTGGGCGCAAATCGCTGCCCATGCTTTACATTGCAAGACCTGCTGTGTATTTAGCGATGCCAGCCCCCAAGACCTCGATTTTGTGATTAAATCAACCGATGCGACCTTTATCTGCGCCCACGACCAAGAACAAGTTGATAAAGCACTCGAAATCAAAGACGAAGTCCCCCAAATCAAAAAAGTAATCTATTGGGAAGACCGTGGGTTATGGAGCTATGAAGATGAGTGGCTAGCCAGTTTCCCAGATATTGAAGCACTCGGTAGAGATTATCAAGTTCAACACCCTACTCAATTTGATGAGATGGCGCAGTCAACCCAAACAATGGATACGATTATCCTCAGTATGACATCAGGGACAACCAGTCTACCGAAATTTGCTGAGATTACGCATCATCAGTTGGTATTTGGTAATGCGATGAATTTTGATTATGTCGATAGCAACCATGAAGACAATTGGCTATCATTTAGCCCGATGGCATGGTTGACCGAGCAAGCATTTGGCTTTACGCCCCATTTAATGCACGGTGTCCAAGTTAACTTTCCAGAAGGACCTGAAACAGTCCAAACCGACATCCGCGAAATTGCCCCTGCTGGTTTATTATTCCCAAGCCGTGTCTGGGAAAATTTAGCGCGTGTGGTTCAATTCCGTATTAACGATAGCTCATGGCTCAACCGCAAACTATACGAATGGTTTATGCCAATCGCCTATCAAGTTATTGATTTAGAGGACAATCGACAAGAGATTCCAGCCAACCTCAAGCTCCTGCGCTGGATTGGTGAATTTGCTGTTTTTGAACCCTTACGTGATAAGCTCGGTTTAACCCGTGCACGTAATGTCTTGACTGCTGGTGCAATGTTGAGTTCTGATATTATCCGTTTCTTCCGTGCAATTGGAATTGAGCTACGCCAACTTTACGCATCAACAGAGACTTTTGGCACAATTCATCTCCCTGGTGATGTGCGCTTCGAGACAGTTGGCGTACTTGTCCCCGGTGTTGAGATTAAAATTGCCCAAGATCAAGAAATCCTCGTCCGCACCCAAGCTCAATTTAAGGGATATTATAAAAGTCCAGATAAAACGGGTGAAGCCATCGACAGCGAAGGCTGGTATTACACAGGTGATGCAGGGCATTTTGATGAAGAAACAGGTCATCTAATTTATCTGGAACGTGTCAAAGACTTGATTGAACTCTCCAGCGGTGAAAAGTTTAGCCCACAATATATCGAAGGACGTGTCAAGTTTAGCCCTTATGTCCAAGATATGATGACGATTGGTGGTTGGGATATGGATTTTGTCTCGGCGATTATCATTATTGACTTCCAGAATGTGTCGCGCTGGGCAGAGAAAAACGGCATCGCATTTACAACCTATGTCGATTTATCGCAAAAACCAGAAGTTTATGAAATCATCCGTCAAGAAATCGAGCATGTCAATAAGTCAATTCCGCAGTATTCACGAGTCAAACGCTTTGTGATTCTGCATAAAGAATTTGATGCGGATGAAGCCGAACTCACCCGTACCCGCAAATTACGACGTGGCGCATTACAGAAAAAATATGCGGATTTACTGGAAGCGATATATGGTGACCAACGTGAAGTCCGCGTGATTGCCGAGGTTAAATATCGGGACGGGCGCGA
>CAYGTY010000001.1:0-10342 GCA_964352825.1 uncultured Anaerolineaceae bacterium | reverse complement strand
GTGACCAACGTGAAGTCCGCGTGATTGCCGAGGTTAAATATCGGGACGGGCGCGAGGGAACAATCGAGACACAATTACACGTATCCGATGTCTAAACTATTATCTTAGCGGACGAACACATGGGTATCGTCCCTACAAACAAATTTATCGATCGATATTATAAAAATACAGTCAACAAATAAATTTATTATTAAAGGAAACGAACATTGTCGGATTTCATCAATCAAAACAAAAAACAACTCACATGGGCGTTATATGCAATTGTGACGGTTGCTGTTCTGCTC
This sequence comes from uncultured Anaerolineaceae bacterium, assembly GCA_964352825.1. Lineage (GTDB taxonomy): Bacteria > Chloroflexota > Anaerolineae > Aggregatilineales > Phototrophicaceae > UBA6055. The sequence continues at coordinate 10,058 of CAYGTY010000001.1, read as the reverse complement.
TTTTTACAAAATCAACTCGCCGATAAAAAAGCCGCCCGTATCGTTCAGACCATTATCTCAGGTGTGCTAGTCGGAGGGGTCTATGGCTTAGTCGCACTCGGCATTGTTGTGATTAATAAGGCATCAGGTGTATTCAACTTCGCCCATGGCTGGATGATGGTGATTGGTGGGATGGTGTTTTATAGCTTCTTTACTGTCGCCGAAATTTCTGTGGTTGGTGCAGGCTTACTGGCAACCGCAACCATGCTCATGATTATGACAACTGTCAGTATCTATACTTTGCTTGAGCCACGTAATCTAGCAATAACAGTCGGTGGAATCATAGGACTCACCTTTTTGATGACCTTCGGTGGGATAGCATGGCAATGGGTACACGCTGTCACAGGGACACTCTTAGGTGCAATCTTCACGGGTCTTGTTGTAGAACGCTTCACGATTCGCCCATTGATTGGTCAGCCCTTGTTTACAGCCGTTTTGATGACACTCGCTGTAGCCGAAGTCCTACATGGGGCAACACAAATCATCTGGGGGACAGTCGAACTCAACCTGCCCATATTCATTGACCCCGAAACAGGGAGTAAATTTAAGCCGATTCGATTGGATAGTTTACAAGAATTATTAGATGGTGTTGCTATTATCCGTGTTGAGTTGGTAATTGCCTTTGTTCTCGCGCTAGTAGCATTTACAGGCTTTATTATCTTCTTCCGTTATACCAGCGTCGGCTTAGCTATGCGGGCAACATCCGAAGACCAACAACTCGCGCAATCTGTCGGTTTACGAGTTCGCGCAATTTTAGCTGTTACTTGGGCTGTCGCAACCTTCCTCGCTAGTATTGCAGGGGTCTTACAAGGTGGTGCTGTCGGCTTATCGCTTAATATCAATTATGTAGCGTTACGGGTCTTCCCTGCCGTATTGCTCGGTGGACTAGAATCCATCAGTGGTGCATTGATTGGTGGGATTATTATTGGTATCGTCGAACAATTTGGAACACTCATTAATTCATCAGAACAAGTCGGGACAAACCTTGCACCCTATGTTGTTTTGATGCTCGTATTGGTGATTCGCCCTGATGGCTTATTCGGCGAAAAACGGATTGAACGAATTTAATCCAAAATAAAATTTATTAGTAACATTATTTCTGAAATTTTGGAGTATATATGGCAAACATTAATCCAGCGGGTGTATTTGATACTCAATACAAAGAGGATATGTCGATTGACAGAACTCCCCGTGATAAGATGTGGAAAAATCTAACCTTTTTGGTTCTCTTACTCATTCCATTATTTGCCGCTTCAGGTCCACTCGGCATTGGATTGATTAGTGACCAATATGTTGGGTTAATCATCCGTGTCGCTATTTTTGTCATTGCGGTACAGGGCATGAATTTGCTGATTGGGTATACAGGGCAAATCTCTTTAGGTCATGCGGCATTTATGGCAATTGGCGCATACTCATCTGCCATTCTCGCCCGTGAGCTTGGATTATCTTTTTGGATAGCCTTACCCCTGAGTGCCATGATTACAGGCTTTGTTGGTTTGATATTTGGTCTGCCCTCTCTACGTGTCAAAGGCTTTTATCTGGCAATGGCGACCTTAGCCGCACAATTTATTATCCCGTGGGTGCTACGCTATCCGATGGAAGATTTAACGGGGGGTACACGTCCACTCAATGTTCCAGCTCCAATGATTGGACCCTTTAACTCTTATGCAGATGATATTTTGGAGGGCGATACCCCACTTGTCTTTGAGGCAGGTGACCCCTATTTTGTTGATATTATTCATGTTAACTTCACCTCGACTGATGGAGCATATCCAGAAATCGAACTCATCAATGCCGATAAAGAAACCGTGCCATCAGGTGATGTTAATATGACCTTCGACCGAGATGCAGAGGGGAATGTCACAGGCTTATCATATATCGCAACCAAAGCTGGGGAACACAGTGTATCGATTATCTCTGCCGAAGAATCAGGAGAATTTAGTGCAACCGTTACACGAAGTAAGGCGCTGAGCTTTGCAACGGACACGGCTATTTACTATATCATCATACCGCTGGCTATTTTATTGATGTTCTTTGCCCGTAATATTATCCGAACGCGGACTGGGCGCGCCTTTATATCGGTTCGGGATAATGACCTTGCCGCCGAGTTACTCGGGATTAATGTATTTACCTATAAACTTAGGGCGTTTTTCCTGAGTGCCGTATATGCAGGGATTGCAGGCTGTTTATTAGCCTTTGAGCGCAATAGTCTATCGCTTGATATGTTTGGTTTAGAAGTCTCAATTGAGATGTTGGCGATGTTGATTATCGGCGGTGCGGGTTTCCCACTTGGTTCATTGTTTGGTGTGACCTTTGTACGCCTCTTACAAGAAGCTGTTATTCCAACAATCCGCCCCCTCTTAACCAGTGGCTTGGTGGTTGTCCTCCCATTTGTCGATACGGTTAATATTGCAGGTGCAATAAACCCAATTCTATTCGGGTCTGCACTCATCATATTCTTGATACTCGAACCGCGTGGAATTGCCCATCGATGGGAGATACTAAAGGTCGCGTGGAAAATTCGACCTTATTCATATTAGTTGCTCAAATGAGCAATATCGCTTAAGCTAATGTTCGGGAGTAGTTGTCCCGTAGCATGAATAATATATTTATATTGAAAGGATTTTTAGCAAGATGAAAAAAAATAGTTTCTTAGTGGTACTTGCATTACTCGTAGCAATGTTTGCAATGCCAACATTTGCTCAAGATATGGTGGAATATCCATCTGATATGACAGCGTGTGAAGTTGATTTGACAGGCGAAACAATCACAGTTTATCACTTTGGTGATTTAAGTGGTGCATATGCCTTTATCACACAACCGATTGTTTCCGCATTAGAAGATGCAATTTCTTACTGGAATGCTAACGGTGGTGTCTGTGGTGCAGAATTGGCACAAATATTTGAAGATACCGGTGGTGACCTCGAATCAACCCAAAGTGCTTATGATCGCTTCACAAGTGAATATAATGAGGACCTCGATTTACTCTTGCTCTACTCCTCTCCAGATTCCGAATTGTTACGTGAACAAGTCGCTGAAGATGGTATTGTTGTTCTTATTTCTGCGGGTTCTGTAGAAGGGTTATATGGCGAAGATGGTCAAACCCCTGCATGGTTATTCGCAACCAACCCACTCTATATCAACCAATTTGGTGATTTCTGTGAATATGTCGCAGCAAATCCAGACATCTTCCCAGACCCTGTCATCGGTCATGTAACTTGGCCCGGTGCATTTGGTCAAGCAGTCGCAACCCCTGCTGGTGATGAATTCTGTACCAACCTCGGTGTTGAAGTCATTGACGATGCTCAAATCTTCCTTCCAACCGATACTGATATTCTGACACAAGTCCAAAATGTTGTTGATGAAGGCGCCAATATCATCTACACCAACACTCTAGCATCAGGTCCAGCTTTGGTTGCGTCAACCGTTGCAGATCTTGGTTTAGAAGATGATGTAAAACTTGCTGGTGTCAACTGGGTTATGGATACCAGTGTTGGTATTTTGGGTCAACGCTCACTGAAATCCAACGGTATGCCAGCAGTTGATGGTATGTATGGGTCGATGCCTTTCTTATGGTGGACAGAAACCAGCCAACCATCCGTTCAATTCATCACCGAACAATTTAATGCAAATGAACGTACATTGGCAGAACGTAATATTGGCTATATCTTCACATGGGGTACAGCGGACATCATCATCGAAGCCTACATCCGTACAGTCAATGAACTTGGCAGTCTCGATGCAGTTACAGGTGCTGACTTACGTGCAACATTGGAATCGATGGACTATAACGTCATGAATGGTATGTTCCCATTCAACTATCCAGAAGGTTTCCGTGATGCAACAGCAAATCGTATTGCGCAACTCGCTTTTGCAAATGCCGATGCTTCAGGTCCTGCAACAAGCCCAGATGATGCACTCTACCTTGACGATGGCAACGGCGGACAACTCTTCGTTCCAATCGTTGTTCCATTGACCGACTTCCAAGAAACACCAAACTTACGTGGTGACGAATAAATCGGTCTGAATCTATAACATCTAACGGGGTTGCCTGCGGGTTGCCCCGTTTTCAATTTTTGCAACTAGAGAAGTAGAGACAAATTATGGTCGCCAATCAAACCATGACCACCACCAAAACCCTATCCATCAATAATATTGAAGTAGTGTATAACAGTGTTATTCTCGTTTTGCGTGGTATCACCCTATCCGTTGAGCCTGGGAAAGTTGTATCTCTGCTCGGTCCAAACGGGGCGGGTAAATCAACCACACTGAAAGCGATTAGCGGTCTGCTCAAAAGTGAACTCGGCGAAGTCACACGCGGTCAGGTTACGTGGGGTGATGACCGTGTCGATAACCAAAGTGCAGAAGATATTGTCCGTACAGGCATCGTCCAAGTCATTGAAGGTCGCCCTCTATTCCGTCATTTAACTGTTGAAGAAAATTTACGGGTAGGTGGGATGGTCTATCAAGGGGGTCGCCATATTAAAGATGACCTTGAACGCGTCTATCATTATTTTCCCCGTTTACGCGATTTATCAAAGCGTGTCAGCGGATATTTATCAGGTGGTGAAGGACAGATGCTCGTCATTGGTCGCGCATTGATGGCACATCCACAACTCATTATGTTGGATGAACCCTCACTCGGTCTTGCCCCTATGCTCGTGAAAGAAATTTTCGAGATCGTCCGGGAAATCAACAAACTTGAAGGCATGTCTGTATTAGTGGTTGAACAGAACGCTCGTGCCGCCCTTGAACTAGCAGATTATGCTTATGTGATGGAAAACGGACGCATTGTACTAGATGGACCTGCGGAACAACTCCGTGAGAATGAAGATATTAAAGAGTTCTACTTAGGGCTAAATCAAGCAGGTGGACGCAAGAATTATCGCGAAGTCAAACATTATAAACGCCGTAAGCGTTGGCTCGGGTAAACGTCCATAATAGCGATCAGGATGATTGTATATATCATTTCTCGGGCAAGGCGAGCCATTGCCCCTACACGGTTTCGTAGAGCTAGTGACCTGTCCCAGCCGTCAATTTATTTCGAGACTTTACAATTAAATAAATAATGATTAAACAAACAAGACGGAGGAATCCCATTGACCAATATTGACCAAAAAATCCAAGAGCTTGTCGAACATGCGTATAACAAAGCCCCAGCCATCACAAAATTGATGGATGAAGCAGGTGTCAAACCCAGTGATATTCAAACAGCGAGTGACCTCAGTAAAATCCCTGTTCTCAGCAAAGACTCACTGGTCGAGATTCATAAGACTAACCCACCCTTTGGTGGTTTCTTGACAATTGACCCTGACGACTTGCCCAGAATCTATATTTCACCCGGTCCAATCTATGACCCACAACCCCCATCCGATAACCCTGATGCCCTACTCGCTCCATTTAAATATATCGGCATCAGCAAGGGTGACCGCGTCCTCAATACCTTTATGTATCATCTGACACCAGCAGGAATTTTGTTGGATGAAGGGATTCGTGGTTGCGGTGGAACAGTCTTACCCACAGGACCGGGTAACACAGAGCTCCAAATCATGATGATGATGGCATTAAATGCGACGGGATTTGTCGGACAACCCAGTTACCTCATGACCATTCTTGATAAAGCTGAAGAAATGGGATTTGGTCCTGATAAAGTCCCGATTAAAAAAGCACTCTTTTCCGCAGAGCCATATACCCCAACCCAGCAACAACGCTTTGAAGGTGACTATGGTATGAAGACCACATCAGCATATGGTACGGCTGACCTCGGCTTCTTGGGTTATACGATGTCAGGTATTACAGGTTTCTGCCTGATGGATAGCATCTATATGCAAATTTGCGACCCCGATACAGGTGACATTTTACCTGATGGCGAAATTGGTGAAATTGTTGTGACAACATTTAATAAAGCCTATCCACTGATTCGTTTTGGAACAGGTGACCTCGGTGCATTAGCCGCAGACCCACAATGTGAGGGGCAACAATTGCTCGGCTTATATGGGCGTAGTGGTGATGCTATTAAAGTACGGGGTATGTTCTTGCATCCAAGCCAACTCCAAGCGGCGCTGATGGCATTCCCACAAATTAAAGATATGCAGGTGGTCATCACCCGTCCTGAAAACAAAGATGTCGTAACCTTCAATCTGGAACTCAAAGAAGGGCAAACCAGGGAGGGTATCGCTGATAAACTCAAAGGACTCGCCCAACAAGCTGTCCGACTACGGATTGATGAGGTCAATTTTGTAGAGGCTGGTGTCATTAACCCCTCAGCACGTAAAATAATTGACCAACGCAATTGGGATTAATCATCGCCTATCGCAATATTCAACTATAAAATAAGATGACCTTGTGGGACAATCCACGAGGTTTTTTATTGCAGAATACATATCAGAGGAAATCATATGCTCGGTTGGGGTGGGTTTTGGATTTTGACAATTATCTGGGGGTCACTTTATCTCTTCTCACGGGTTGGTGTAGAGAGTATTCACCCCATCCATATGACCTTCATGCGCATTGGTGTTGCGGCAGTTGGTCTGAATATTATCGTCATTTTACGTAGATTACCGATACCCAAAGATCCAAAAACCTTGCTACATCTCTTTATTAATGGCATAGGTGGCTTAATGCTCCCAATCCTCTTACTCAATTGGGGATTACAAACCGTCGAAAGCGGTGTGGGTAGTGTTCTAGAATCAACGGCGGCAATATTCGGGGCGGTTGTTGCTCATTTTGTATTTGCTGACGAACGCCTAACACCTATTAAGCTAGTTGGTGTCATCGTGAGTTTTATTGGGGTCATTATCTTAACCCAACGGGATAACCCAACAGACATTACTCAAAGTAGCTTAGAAGGACCCATCGCACTCATCGCAGGTGCATTGTTCTATGCAGGGTTTACGGTTCATAGTCGCATAATCATGCAACGCGATATTAAACCCACTGTATTTTCAGCAATTGCTATGTTATCGGCGACAATCGGCATCGGTATTATCATGTTATTTAATATGGCAATCGGTGAAGTTACCCTCACACTCCCAGCAACATTAGGATTAGAAGCACTCATAGTTGTTTTGATACTCGCTATTGTCCATTCATTTTTGGCATATCTGCTTTATTATGAAGTCGTGACACGAATTGGGGCAGCATCATCAACGATGGTAACCTACACAATTCCCCCTGTCGCCTTGATACTTGGCATTATTTTCTTAAATGAACAACTTGATGAGTTTATTATTATGGGGTCTGCATTGATTTTCTTCGGAATTGCACTCACTAACTTGAAATTCTTTGAGCGAGCAGATACGTTACTATATGGATTAGGTATCAAAAAAGGGCAGGTCTAAATTTGCACCATACCCTTTTGAGATTACTGATATTTGTGATTAGCTATCTTGTGAGCGATCAACCACTTCTTCAATCCGTAGTTGAAATGCCTCGGAGATATTGGTATTCTTCACGGTTGCTTCCAGAATAATCACAACTGGCTCAGGACCAACATCAAGGTCTTCTAATGCAGAACTACGTGTTGTATCGTCTGCATCATCATTTTCACCCAGTAATTGTGTTCCAGTTTCATCATAGACACTCAAAACAGTATCCACGTTGCCATCAATACCTTCTAGGTAAACACTGACAATGCGGTTCGCAGGCAAGGTCACCCGATAGCGTACCCGTTGGTCAGGTCCGACAACACCAACAGCTTGAACTTCTGTACTACCAGAACCGAGTGAAAGTTCGCCACCATCAATCACTTCACCCAGTATGACTTCCGTGAGTGTGTCTTCGGCAGCGCGAATTAAGAAATCATCTTCGGCAAATACACTGTCGAAGGTGACAGGCACAACCACTGTCGGCGCAACACCTTGTCCTTCAATATGAATATTGTAGTCAGGGTCTACTGCACGGCTCACAGTAAAGCGAATCGTCATTCCTTCTGGCATATAGAAATCATTGACACCACCGCCCAAACCACCTGTTGGATAATGCCCAACAATCGAAGCGCGGTCATCAATGGTCATGTTGTAGGAGAAGAATTCACAAGCACTAAAGCAACTTGGCTCAACAATAACAGCGACTTCGCCATCATAACGGAGGTCTTCTGCTGGCAAAATGAACTCATCGACTGACCGTGGGTCAAAGTAGAAATCATCAATTTGCTCATTATAGAGCGCAGAATAGCCTAAGATATGTTCTTCTTGGAAGAAATATGCCGCCAATTGGTCAGCTAAGAAGCCACTACCACCGCCGTTATAGCGCATATCAATGATGACTCCGGGGACATCCGCTTGAATGAATGTCTGAATCATGCGTTCCCATAGCTGGACTGTCAGCAATTCATTGTCACTAAAGGAGTAAATCGCAACATAGCCATAACCACTTGGAAGGATTTCAAATTCAACAGGAAGTTCCAATCCATCAACCGATGCAAAGAAAGACGATTGTGAGAAGCTCACCCGTTCATTGACGGTTGTCATGGTTACAGTTTGTTCTTCATCGCTATCAGGATTGCGGAATGTCACATCAACATCAACATCCAAGGGGAAACGAGTGACATAACGTAATTGTTGCAGACGATAAGTATGGTCTGTACTCAATGCTTGATGCGCCCAGATGAAGGTTTCATCCATTGCATCTTCCAATGAACCGCCGTTCCATCCGAGGATTTCTGCGCCGAGTTCGATACCTGCTTGTGCGGCAGGACTACCGTCCAATAAGAAGTTGACAATCACACGCCCATCAGATAATTCTGCAAGAGAAATCCCTAAACCGCCGTCAGTCTGTCCGCGGAAGAGGTCAATCACGAGGTCGAGAGGCATCCCAACATGACCATCTGGTATTTCCCATAAGAAGTCACGCATCGCTAAGCCATACATTTGTGGGTCGCCAGCGTCTTCGGCTTCTACAAATCGTGGGCTATAGGTCGCGTATAATTCGTCCCAGTCTAAATTATAAAATTCAGTGAAAGCATATTCGGTACGGAATAATTCCACCATCGCATCAAAGGCATCGCTGTAACCAAGCTCAGAGAAGTCATTGACAGCAGACCCTTCTGGCTCAATCAGGTCAACGGTTTGGTTTGCACCGCGGTCAAATGTGAAAGGTTCAGAATCCATATTCACAACAGAGTAGCCTTGTGGGATGGTCACAATTGGGTCATCAGCGGTGAATAATAATCCATCTTCACCAAATCCTGATGGAAAACCTTGAGTATCGTCAGGTGCAAAAATCACAAAGTTACCGCCAACAACTTCCATTCGAGTATCAACATCTTCGCTAATCCGTGTGGACGCATATGCCGTTGACCAACCACCACCATAAAGGTCACGTTCTTCTAATAGAGGGTCGCCAAATACATTTGTCCAGTAGGCAACAGCAAAGACCATCACACCTGCATCATCTTCGCCATCATTATCGACATCACGTAATGCCCCATTTGGCACTTGTGGTAGAGATAAGCTATAAGAGAAAGGGGATGTAAAGAAATCTGAGGTAATTTGTCCCAAAACTTGGGATTCCCGAGGGATAATATAATATTCGTTACGATCAACGAAACCTGTTTGGTCTTCAAGAATAATCAAGGGTGCAGCAACACCACCTGTAAATAGTGGATTGGTATAGGTAACATCACCTGTAATCAGCACAGGTCCACCTTCATCATTCACTACATTTGCTGACCCAGCAGGCACACTTGGGGTTGTATCCCCTTCTTCTTCACCAATTGCAAATACTGCCAAACCGCCTAGAGCGAATAGTAATGCAATTAAAGTGACACTCAGTAAAGACTTTTTCTGCATAAGTGTTCTCCAAAATACCGATATTTGACTATACCTATTGTACGTCAGTTTTATAAATGATAGCTAAGAATGGCTATAACTATTGGGAAGTATAATGTAAAGGTGTTAACTGGAGGTTACACAGTAGGGGAAGTACGTAGAATAATCAATAGTAGTAGACGCAAAAAGAGGAATGAGAAAGTTGAGATTAGGTTGGCGACGGCATACTCTCCCACATCGTCTCCAATG